>NZ_BCBD01000108.1:0-19123 GCF_001320345.1 Pseudomonas sp. NBRC 111127
CCCCACCCCCAGCACCATGCCCGCGCTGGCAATGTTGCCCTGGCTGTCGAACAGCTTGCCGCCTACCGCGGCGACTTCCGGGCGGCCGGCATGGTTGAGCAGCTCATCAAGCCAAGTGTCGTTCAGCACACAATAGCTGCACCCCAGCGTAACCAGATAGTCGCCCAGACTGGCTTGAACCGCATGGTTGAGCATATGCGCGACCGAGCATTCCCCCGCCACTGGCAGGATTCGCAACATTGAGGAAAACCCTTGCATCCGCCGCAACCAGTCCGATGTTGCCGGCGTTACCCGATCATCGTGCACGACGATGATCTCGTAGCGCTCATAGGCGGTATGCTGCAATACGCTTTCGAGAGTCGCCTGCAAACCTGCCTGCCGCTCATCGACGCACACCAGCACGGACACGAGTGGCTGTTGCTCATGCAGGTAATCAATACGATTGAGCAGTGCCATCTCATCATGACGGATCTGGTGAGCAACGCCCAGTCGGCTCAAATGCGCGGCAACAACCAGCTCGCTTTCTTGCGCCACATCGCGCGAAGACAACCACTGCGCGTAATCAGCACCAGACTGGACCTGAATTTCTGGAATATGTTCTACCGCCTGGGGACCAACATTCTCGACCAGGCGCCAGACCAGATCATGGGTGGCCAGCGCACGATATCGACCATCGAGACCGCCAAGGGCCAACACCCATTCACGCCGTAACGCCAGGGTACGCCCTAGATACGGATAGGAACGATACAGATCGAGATTGAAATCCGGCTTGAACACCGGTTCACACGGCCCGTCTTCCTTGAGGCCGCCCTCATCACTGTACAGGCAGCCCACGGAAGATTGCAGCGCCGCGCGCTCGGCCATGACCAGCAGAGCGGTCGGCGCAAGCTTGTCTCCCGACTGCAGCAGGTAGATCCAATCGGCAGCATCCAGCCCGCCTATGATTTCATTCAGTTGGCGCGTCCAGTCCGTAGCCGGCGCTAGGCTTACGCGACCAGCTTGTGCCGCCAAATCCAGCTCGCTGACCACTATGGTAGTGGTGGCGCCATAGTGCTGAGCTGCAATACTCGCCAACGTCACCTCAAGCCCCTTCGAATCGCCATCGAGGTCGCGCACGATCACCGCGATACGCGGCCGCACGGGCCACGCGGCAACCACATCTGAGGTCATCCGCAGTTGCGCACTACTTAACTGCCGGTCCTGCAGCCATTGGCGGTAAAAAGCTTCATAACTGTCGCTGTTGCTACCAACCCTGCCATTTAGGCGACACTGCCAAGTCGACAAGGTGCGCAACAGGCACAGTTCCTGCCACTGCCGAGGCACTTCAGACACTCGCGCCATTTCAACAAAGCGCACCCAGCCGGAAGCAACTGGTGCATCTCCACCGCGGGCCTTGAGCATCTGCGTGAGCCACCCCCACTCCTGCTGCGTGGATGCCTTGACCGAGTCATCCAGGCTGAGTCGCTCCGGGTGCAGGCGCTCGATAATAGCAGCGCTGCGCATGACGGCGACTTCACCGTGACGCATCAGACAAACGAACAGCACCAGATCAAGCAGTGCCTCGAACTGTTGTTCCTGATTGATAAGAACCTTGAGAATCTCCGCGGCTTCGCGTCTATAGAACAGCGCCGACGAAAAATTGCCAAGGAAGTTGACCGGGCTGCCCGCCAGGATCGCCAGCACATCGGACCCCTTGAACATGCTGTCGGTGTTGGCGAACGCCACGTTCTGGAGGCGCTGAGGCAAGACGAAGTCACCCGCATCGCAGAACACCCGCTGAGCGAGCGACACTTTGACTTCGGCATGCTGGAAAGCGGCAGCCTGCTGCTCCACGCAGCGCGCCAGCAAGCGGTCGTCGTCACACAGCACTTTGACCAGTTCGCCCTGAGCAGCTTCGAGCAAGGCCAGCACGTTGGCTGCCAAACCCAAACGCCTCGGGTTGCGCCGATAGTGCACACGCCCAGGCAGTCGTCCACTGGCGACCTCGACCATAGCTTCGATTGCAGAGCCTTCGCTATCGTCCCCGATCAGTATTTCAAGATTCGGGTAAGTCTGGTCCAGCGCACTCTTCAGCGCCTCGTTGAAATAACGTGGGTTAAACGCAGGAATGACGATACTGACAAGGGGCTGTTGATTCACGTTGATGACCTTTAAAAAAAATGCGCCGCACCTGAGGGTGACGACGCATGCTTGATAACGCAGGCCGCGTTATCAGATGTAATTGACCAGCGAAAGCCCGGCCACCTTGGCATAGGCCTGCAAAGAGGCCTGTAACATGTTGGTCTGCATCTGCAGGCGCAACATAACCTCGGCTGGGTCGCTCTCACGGATCGAGCTTTGAGTCTTGGCGTTTTCGGTACCCAATGCTTCGTTGGTTTCAGCCTGGACATCCAGCGCCTGGCCGCGCCCACCAATAGAACTGACCGACGAAGACACTTGGTTGATCGCGCTGCTGACGTTGCCAACGGCCGAATCCAACGACGCCAGGAAGTTCTGCCGAGCTGTCGCGTCGCCGTCCTGCGGGGTACTCAGTGCAGCGCGCAGTTTGCTGATGGTATCGAGCACATTCTGGGTTTGATGGGTATCAACCTTGATCCCGAACGAGTCTCCGGCGCCAGGCGCGGCAGACAGCTCGAAGCTGACCCCCATGGCGCTCGCGGTGGTGCCATTGGGCCCACCCAGTGTTCCGGAGGCAACCGGGCGGCTGTCTTCAGTCACAGGTGACGCGTACAACTCAAAAGCGTTGGCACCGGTAAACTTCAACACTGCGCCGCCGGCAGGAAACGCCGCTTTGTAAACATCTTGATCCGTGATGGTAGCGCCAGTGACCTGTGCCGAGGAGCTATTGCCAGGGCTTCGTGTACCGGACACTTCATCGGCCTTGGAGCTCAAACTGAACGAATGTCCTGCAATGACCGCATCCTCGTTGCCTTTGTCACCCTCTTTGAAGTTGACGTCCAGGCGTAGATCGACACCTCGGAAACTGATGGTGGCGTTGTCGCTATCAGGATCGAATTTGCCGCCCTGACTGGCTTCCAGCGTCACGTCATTGCCATTGGCATCGGTGATCTTGTATTCGGTGCTGCTGGTGAATTCGATGGTGTAAGGTTCGCCGCTGCGGAACTGATCATTGAAGGCGGAGTTTCCGGAAACCTGGCCATTGGACAGGCTGATGCGGCCATCATCAGTGGCCGGGGCGGTCAGCGTAGTCTCGCTGCGGCTGGTATTCAGTGCTTGTTCGAAAGCATCGTAACCGGTTTCGTTGGCCGCTAGGCTAAGCATGTCACCAACCTGAAGATTGAGCTTGCCCTGATCACCCTGGTAACTGTAGGTACCGTCTGCATTACGCACATACGGTGGCGTATCGCCCCGGGAGCCGGAGAAAATGTATTTGCCGCTCTCGTCCCTGCTGTTCATAAGGTTGAACAGTTGATCCTCCAGCGAAGCCAGTTCATCAGCATTGGCCTTGCGATCGGCATCGGTAAAGGCGCCGTTACCCGAGCTCACCGCCAACTCGTTGACCCGTTGCAAAATGTTCCCGATCGAATTCAGGGTGCTCTCGGCCGTGCCCAGCGCATTGCGCACGTTGGTAATGTTGCTGCCGTACTGCTTCAACATGTTCTGCTGCTGCTCCAACTGCAACAACCGCGCCGCGCCCACCGGATCATCCTTGGCCGAGCGCACGCGAATGCCATCGCTGGCCTCCTGCTGAGTCTTCACCGTCTTGGCGAAGTTGCTCTGATAGTTGGCACTATTGGTGTTGTAGAACTGGGAAGTCGAGATGCGTACGCTCACGATCCAAGGCTCCTTAAAGGCTGTTGATCAGGGTGGCGAAGGTTTCCTGGGCCGCCTTGATGATCTGCGACGACGCGGTGTAGTACTGCTGGAACTTGATCAGGTTACCGGTCTCTTCATCGATCGACACACCCGACACACCGTCGCGGCTGTCCTGCGCAGAAGTGTGGAGAGCGCTGGTAGCATCGCCGTCCATCTGCGCCTGCCCGGCCTTGCCACCAACGCCGGATGCCAGTTTGGCGTAGGCATCAGTGAAGCTGATACCCTTGCCATTGGCCCCCACTTCGACCGTAGGCTTGGTCTGCAAATCGATCACCGACTGGCTGTTGCGGTTGTCCGCAGAACCTGCGCCGGTCAACGCCACGGTGTAGCTGTCGCCATTTTGCGGGGCGCCGGAAACGTTCATCTCGAAAGTGAAGCTGCTACCCAGCGAGTTGCCGTTGCCATCGACCATTGGTACCGATAGCTGCAGTTTGTTGTCTTGGCCCGGCACGATGGTGCCGCTGCCAATCTCGGTGCCCTTGGCGTCATACATTTTGTAGGCCTGGGGCGAGGTACTGTTGTCACCGAAAACGAGCTTGACCGGGGTGGAATACTTCAGGCCGGTCTGCAACAACGAACGCTGGGCTGCATCGGAGATGTCCAGCTCGGATGTCAGGGTCGGCTGGGTTATGACGCCAGTCCCCTTATTGCCAGAACCGCTGGTGGCGCTCAGCGGCGCGGCCAGCGCCAAGCGTTTGGGGTCGGTCAGAACCGTCTCGATATTGGCTGCGGCGTTGCGGGTGGGTGTGATCTTGAAACTGTCACCCGCGCTCAGGCCTCCGCCATTGAGGGCAAGGGTGAAACCGTCGATCACCGGGGCCGGGTCATCATCGAGGCTGTAGCTACCCATGTCGGTGCCATCGGGCAACTTGCGGACCGTGTACTGCTTGTCGCTGGTGAAGGTCACTTGGTAATCGCTGGTGGTCAGCTTACCGGTATCCTTGATGGTCACATCGAGGTTGCCTGAGCCTGGGCTGTTGTTCTGCTTGGCGATACTGCGCTGGCTGATAGCCGCAGCGCTGTTGATATCACCAAACAAGGTCGCCCCGAAATCACCATTTTTGTCGATGCCCTGCGCCAACTGGCTATTGATGGCATCCGCCACTACCAAGGCAACACGCCCCAGCTCGTTGAGCGCAGGGTCGAGCGTTTCCGAGCGATAGCGGATCAAACCGCCAAGTTCGCCACCGCTGGTGGTGCTGGTGATATCCATCTTGGTCGAACCGCGATTGAGGATCAGACTCATACGGGTCGGGTCCGTCGCGCTTGGCGCCACCCCCAAGGTCTGGGTGGTCTTGCCCAGCACCAGCGCCTGGCCATTCTTCAGGTAAATATCGTAGTTACCGTCGCGCTCGACCACATCGGCGCCAATCAATTTGTTCAGCTCACGTACCGCACCATCACGCTGGTCGAGCAGGTCATTGGGCTGGCCGGAGATTGCGCTGACGCGAGATATCTGCTCATTCAGATCAGCGATGGTCTTGGTCAGGTTGTTAACCTGATCGGTGAGCGACGCCATGTTGGCGTTGATGTTGCTGTTTTGCTGGTTGAGCTGCGCTGACAGCGTGTTGAAGCGCTTGGCCAAGGACTGCGCACTGGTTAACAACAACTGGCGCGAGGCGTCCTCGGTGGGCTTGGCCGCAGAGTCCTGCATGGCAGTGAAGAAACTTTGCAACGCTGCGGTGATACCGGTATCGCTGCTCGACAGGGCAGTATCCAGCGGGGTGATCTGGTTAAGGTACGTGCTCGCCTCACTACTGAGCGACGTTGTAGTACGCAGCTGGTTCTCGAGGAACGCGTTATACACTCGACGCACATCGGCCAAAGTAGTGCCACTGCCAATAAAGACCTGGCCGACCTGCTGACCACCCTTGCTCTTTTGTACGTTCTGCTGGCGCGAGTAGCTCTCGACGTCGGCATTGGCAATGTTGTTACCGAGGGTATACATCCCCGACTGCGCGGCACCCAGCCCCGACATACCAATGTTGATCAGACTCGCCATGGTTTCCTACCTTTAAATTTTCGTTGCGGTACCGAGCAGCGCGTAGTGCTCGTACGACTTCATCTGTTTTGCTATCTGCGAGATCTTGCTGGCGTAATTCGGGTCGGTGGCGTACCCGGCCTTTTGCAACTCTTGCACGAACTGTTCAGGTTTATCGGCGGCTTTCACCGCATCTTGATAGCGCGAATTGTTCTGCAACAGGTTTACCAGGTCATGGAAGCTGTCCTGATAGGAATCGTACGAACGGAACGCTGCCGTTTCCTTGACGAACTGGCCATCGCGGAACTCGCTGGTAATCGCCCTCGCCTCGCCGCCCTCCCAGTTCCCAGTTGCCTTGATGCCAAACAGGTTATGGCTGCTACTGCCGTCGCTGTTGCGCATCACCGACTTGCCCCAACCGGTTTCCAGCGCGGCCTGGGCTACCAGATAGCGAGGGTCGATACCAATGCGCTTGGCGGCTTGCTCGGCCATCGGCAGCATGGTGGCGACAAATTCATCACTGTCGGCGAACGCCTTTTTCGGCGCCAGCGGCGGCTGGGCCACCGCGCGACCGACAATACGCAGGCCGTTGTCCGGCACGGCAAAGACCTTGGCCGGTTGCTGGCCGTCACGGGCAGGTACGGCGGCGTTGTTCGGGCTGGCCGCCGACGGCACGATACCAGCCAAAAGGCGGTCGGTGAGTTTGCTCGGCAAGGCCAGGCGCCGCGAATTGAGCGCCGCTACATCATTGCGGTTAGCGCTCGCCAGGGTGGCTTGCACGGGCTCAGCTACCTTGTTGCCCCATAGCGCCGGGGCGCGGCCTTCAACGTGCGGGAACGGGCTGGTATTGACCGATGCACTCTTCTTTTTCGACAACTGGCGCACCAACACGTCCTGCAGGCCGATACCGCCCCCCTCGCGGGACATGCTCACGGCCAATTGCTGGTCATACATGTCGCGATACTGCTTGACCGTTTCGGTGTTCATCGGGTTGTCGTCGGCCAGCACGTCGCTGGCCTTGCGTGAGGCCTTGAGCATTTCGCTGATGAATAGCGACTCGAACTCCTGGGCCACCTTGCGTACGTTGGCATCGCTGTCGCGGTCACCATGCTTGAGCGAACTGAGGCGATTGAGGTCGGTGTAAGCACCGCTGTCGCCGCTGCCAGAAACCAGGCTTTTGCTGTTCATCGGCGCCGCCCTCAGATCACGATCAGGTCGGCTTGCAAGGCGCCGGCCTGTTTCAGGGCTTCGAGGATGGCCATAAGGTCGCCAGGTGCCGCGCCCACCTGGTTCACCGCGCGGACGATTTCATCCAGCGTGGTGCCTGGGCCGAACTTGAACATCGGCTTGGCCTCCTGCTCCGCATTGACCCGCGAGCGTGGCACCACGGCAGTCTGGCCGTTGGAGAGCGGGCCCGGCTGGCTGACGATCGGGTCTTCGGTAATGGTCACGGTCAGGCTGCCGTGGGTCACCGCCGCTGGTGAAACCTTCACGTTCTGGCCAATGACGATGGTACCGGTACGCGAATTGATGATGACTTTGGCCACCGCCTGGCCGGGATCGATTTCCAGGTTTTCCAGGACCGACAGGTAGTCCACGCGCTGGCTTGGGTCCATCGGCGCACTGACCCGCACCGAGCCACCGTCCACCGCCTGGGCCACACCCGGGCCCAGCAGGTCGTTGACTTTGTCGACGATACGTTTGGCAGTGGTGAAATCGGGGCGGTTCAGGTTCAAGGTCAGGGTATTGCCTTGGTTGAAGCCGCTTGGCACGGCCCGCTCCACGCTGGCACCACCTGGAATCCGACCCGCCGACGGAACGTTGACGGTGATCTTCGAGCCGTCACGGCCCTCGGCGTCGAAGCCGCCGACCACCAGGTTGCCCTGGGCGATAGCGTAGACGTTACCGTCAATCCCCTTGAGCGGGGTCATCAGCAGGCTGCCGCCGCGTAGGCTCTTCGAGTTACCGATCGAGGACACGGTAATGTCGACCACCTGGCCCGGCTTGGCGAACGGCGGCAAGTCGGCATGCACCGACACGGCAGCGACGTTTTTCAACTGCACGTTACCGGAGCCTGGCGGCACCTTGATGCCGAACTGCGACAGCATGTTGTTGAAGGTTTGCAGGGTAAACGGGGTCTGGGTGGTCTGGTCACCCGTACCGTTCAGGCCAACCACCAGGCCATAGCCAATCAACTGGTTGGAGCGCACGCCAGAAATACTGGCGATATCCTTCAGGCGCTCGGCCTGGGCCACACAGGCACAGGACAGGAGCAGGGTTGCGGCAATCAGCTGCCTCACGTTGAACATGGTCATCCGTACTCAGAAAGGCCAAAGCGGGCTGAGGAAGAAGCGGTCCAGCCAACCAGGCTGGCTGGCATCGGCGAACGAGCCGGTACCGGAATAGGTAATGCGCGCGTCGGCCACACGGGTGGACGGTACGGTGTTATCGGTGGCGATGTCGTCGGCACGGACCATGCCGGCAATGCGCACCAGCTCCTCGCCGGTATTCAAGGTCATCCACTTCTCGCCGCGCACGGCGATGATGCCGTTGGGCAACACCTCGGCCACGGTAACGGTGATCGAACCCGTCAGGGTATTGCCCTGGGTCGCCTTGCTGTCGCCTTTGGTGGCGCGGTCACCGCTGTAACCGGCCTCCAGCGACAGATCACCCCCGCCGAATGGGTTATTGGTGTTCGGCGAGCCTCCAAACAGCGAGGTCAGGCCAATATCGGTCTTGCTGGTCTTGGCGATCTGCGAGCCGGCGTTCTTGCTAGCCGATGTACGCTCGTTGAGGGTAATGGTAATGATGTCACCCACCCGGAACGCTTTACGGTCGCTGTACAGGTTCTGCTCGAAACCGGCCTGGTAGATCGAACCGTTGTTGGCCGCTGCCGGCAGTGGGGTGCGCGGCAGAACCGGCGCGTAGTACGGGTCGTTGGGCTTGGGCGTCGGCGCGACGCAACCTGCCAGCAACACCGCCCCCCCCAGGGCGAAAACGGACAACAGACGATTCATGACGCTTACCTCACGAGTGCAAAAAACTACCAGGCTCAGAGCTGCCGGCCTCAGAGCTGTTGAGTAACGAACGACAGCATCTGGTCGGCGGTGGAGATGACCTTGGAGTTCATCTCGTAGGCGCGCTGAGTGGTGATCATGTTCACCAGCTCTTCTACGGTGCTGACGTTGGAGTTTTCCAGGGTCTGCTGCAGGGTGGTGCCGAAACCGTTCAGGCCCGGGGTGCCGACTTGCGGCGCGCCACTGGCCGCGGTTTCCAGGAACAGGTTGTCGCCGATTGCCTGCAGGCCGGCCGGGTTGATGAAATCGGCGGTCTGGATGTTGCCGATCACCTGCGCTGCAGGGTTGCCGGCGGTCGTGATAGACACGGTGCCGTCCTGGCCGACGGTAAAGGTCTGCGCGTCGTTAGGCACAACGATGGCGGGTTCCAGGGCAAAACCGTTGGCAGTGACGATCTGGCCGTCAGAGTTCAGGTGGAAGGTCCCGTCACGTGTGTACGAAACGGTGCCGTCAGGCTGCAGCACCTGGAAGAAACCACGGCCGTTGACCGCCATGTCCAACGGGTTCTCGGTCGTTTGCAGGCTACCCGTCTGGAAGTTTTTCTGCGTACCGACAATGCGCACGCCGGTACCGACCTGCAGGCCCGAGGGCAGTTCGCTGTCCTGGGTGGACTGTGCGCCAGGCTGGCGTTTGATCTGGTAAAGCAGGTCCTGGAATTCGGCACGATCACGCTTGAAACCGGTGGTCGAGACGTTGGCCAGGTTGTTGGAGATGACCGTGAGGTTAGTGTCCTGGGCGGACAGGCCGGTTTTAGCGACCCAAAGAGCCGGAAGCATTAGTGTTCTCCTCGTGCGCCTGTTTTACGGCACCCGTTCAAAAGTGATTAGCCGATTTGCAAAACACGCGCCATGGCTTCGTCGCCTTCCTTGGCCGCATTCATCATCTTGACGTGCAGTTCAAATTGACGCGACAGCGCCAGGACCGAGGTCATCTCTTCGACGGCGTTGACGTTGCTGCCCTCGAGAAAACCAGATACCACCCGCACGTTGACGTCGGCGTCGGCTGGCTGGCCAGAGGTGGTATGGATCATGCCATCGAGGCCTTTGGTAAGACCCTTGGTGTCCGGGTTGACCAGCTTTATACGGTCGACCTCGGCCATCACTCGCGGGTCTTCACCCATGGAACGAATGCTGATGGTGCCATCGGCGCCCACCTCCACCTTCTGTTCTGGCGGGATGGCAATCGGGCCGCCGTTGCCGATCACGGGCATGCCGTTGCCGGCACGCAGCACCCCCAAAGCATCGATATTCAGGCTGCCTGTACGAACATAGGCCTCGCTACCGTCCGGCGCTTGTACAGCGATGAAACCTTTGCCGGTTACTGTCACGTCCAGATCTCGACCAGTTTCGACCATCGGCCCTTCGCTGAAGTCGGTGGCCGGACGCTCGGTCATGGCAAAGGCGCGCGCCGGAAAGCTGTCGCCAAACACCGGCATCGAACGGGCCTGCTCCAGGTCACGCTGAAAACCGTTGGTGGAAATGTTCGCCAGGTTGTTGGCGTGGGCCTTCTGCGCCAGCGCGTTCTGGCTGGCGCCGGTCATGGCCACGTAAAGCATCTTGTCCACAGTCATCCTCCGCTGCACTGGCGCTCGTTTGCCGTACGCCGCTGCTTTACTGGCAAAGAAGCAAGTTCCGAACCAACTTCATGTTTTTGGGAGAACCCCCCGGGAATACGGGGGTTTCGGGATCGCATTCGCACCATGCCCGCCGGTTATCCGGCGCCGGCTTGCCGATTGCGGCAAGCTTGTACCAGCCACCTGGCGCCAGGCCCGCCCCACTAAAGCAAGCAGAGCCGCCATGGCCAGCGCTTTATCCAAGAGCGCCAGCCCACGAAGGGCGCTGACACTCACTCATCAAGGTTCCCGGCAACGACCATTGCTGTAGGGACCGGCGAATTTCCTCCAGCCGTCTCCTGGCGGCCATTGTGCACATACCAGACGGCCGTCGATCTGGCTTTCCCAACGCCACCAGTTAGCCGTACCAGCTTGCACTGGGTAGAGGCTGAACGCGATCAACAAC
This sequence comes from Pseudomonas sp. NBRC 111127, assembly GCF_001320345.1. Classification (NCBI taxonomy): domain Bacteria; kingdom Pseudomonadati; phylum Pseudomonadota; class Gammaproteobacteria; order Pseudomonadales; family Pseudomonadaceae; genus Pseudomonas; species Pseudomonas sp. NBRC 111127. Next base: position 10,914 of record NZ_BCBD01000108.1, read on the forward strand.
GCCACCAGCAATTTGCCCATGAACCCTCCTGCAAAAACGACGAGCCCCTTCAAAAAGAAAGGGGCTCGCGTGCACACGATCAAACAGCAGCCATCAGGCCATTTGGATGACGGTCTGCAAGATGGTGCTTTCGGTGGAAATGGTTTTGGCGTTCGCCTGATAGTTGCTTTGCGCCTTTATCAGCTCAACAAGCTCTTGGGTCAGGTTGACGTTCGAGCCTTCCAGTGCGTTGGACTCGATAGCTCCCAAGGTTCCAGTCTTCGGCGCATCTATGCCGGGAATGCCCGAGGTGAAGGTTTCGGTCCAGCGGGTACCGCCAATTTGCTGCAAGCCTTGCTCATTTGCAAAGCTCGCCAGCGCCACCTGGCCAATGGCGTTGGATTTGCCGTTGCTGAAGCTGGCGAACAATACCCCTGTTGCGTCGATGCTCAGGCTCGACAGAATACCGGTGGCGTAACCGTCCTGAGACTGCGACATTCGCGCGGTTTCGGTGTTGTAAGACGTAGTGCTGTCCATCGCCAGGCGCATACCACCGACGTCACCCACGGCACCGTTGGAAGCCCAGTTACCCTGCGCATCTTCCACCGCAGGCACCCAACCGGTCATGCTGAATGTGTTGTTGGTCACGGTGAAAGACGAACCCGCCGGGTGGCCGGTATTATCAGCTGTCATGCTCTTGACCGAGCCATCGCTGTTGAAGCTGATGGTGCCGGTCAGCGGTGTAGTGGAGGATGGGTCGAACGGGTTGCGCCCATCGACCAGGGTGTACATGGTCCACTCATTGGTGCCGGTCTTGCGGTAGAACTGCTCCATGGTGTGCTCGTTGCCCTGGCTGTCATACACCTTGGTCGGGAACGACTTGGTATACGTCGACGCGCTGGCAGGATCGAACGGCAGGTTAGGCACCATCGCGCCACTGCCGTCATCGACCTCGAGAGGGATATCGGCGGCCGAAGAATTCAGGTTGATACCCTGATCGATCAGGGAGGTCGCCTTTGGCTGCAGCGCCGAGGTATCAATCTGCAAGTCCTTCAGTACACCCTTCTGAATGTTGCCAGCCGCATCAGCGGTATAGCCCTGCAGGCGCAAGCCGTCGGAAGTCACCACGAAGTTGTCCTTGCTGGCCTGGAAAGCACCTGCACGGGTGTAAACACGCGAGCCATTATCGGACAACACGAAGAAGCCCTGCCCTTGAATTCCCATGTCCAGCACGTTGCCTGTGGTGTTTACATCGCCCTGGGTGAACTGTTGGGAAATGGCAGCCAGGCGCACCCCGTTGCCCACTTGGTTCTTGCCGACACCCAAGCGGTTGGCACCCGCGTAGACATCCGCGAACTCGGCACGCGAAGACTTGAAGCCAGTTGTATTGACGTTGGCGATGTTGTTACCAGTGACGTCCAACTGCTTGTTCGCCGCAGACAGACCGCTAAGGCCGATATTGAAAGACATGAATTCGCTCCTTGTGCCGCGCTAACGGGCCTTAGATACCAATGGTTTGTACGTCGGAAAGAGACACCTTGCCGACACCGGCGAGGTTGAGCACCATTTCACCCGTTGCGCTGAAGCTGACGCTGGTCACCTTGGCCGGCAAGAGGGTGTTCATCTGCACCGACTGTCCATCTACTGTGGTGGTGGCAGTGAACGTGTAGGTGCCCGGGTCGACTTTCTCCCCGCTGCTGTTGGTGCCATCCCAGATGAAGTCAGCGTAACCCGCCTTCTGCTCACCCAACTCGATGGTCTTGACGGTGTTGCCGTCCTTGTCCTTGATGGTGATCTTCGCTTCGCTGATAGCCTGAGGCACAACGAACTGGGCATTGAAGCTTTCAGTGGTATCAACCACAGCTTTATCGTTCTGCACCACCACCGATCGGCCTACCAACGATGAAGCCTGCAGCGCCTGCGACGACGCCATGGCATTGGTGATACTGCTAACCGACTCATTCAGGGAGGTAATACCTTCCAAGCTGCTGAACTGCGCCAACTGAGCAACGAATTCACCGTTGTCCTGTGGGTCCAGCGGGTTCTGATGCTGCATCTGCGTTACAAGCAGTTGCAGGAAAGCATCCTTACCCAACGAATCAGTGCCGGTCTTGGAAGCGGTATCCGTGGTTTTCTTCGTACTGCTACCCACACCGGACGCCGTGAGCACATCATTGAGGTTGACGCCGGTAGTCTCGATTGCCATGGTCTGGATTCCTTATCACTGCCCGAGGGTCAGCACTTTCTGCATCATGCTCTTGGCCGTGTTCATCAGCTCGGCGTTGGTCTGGAACGCGCGGCTGGCCGAGATCATGTCAGCCATCTCCTCGACCACGTTGACGTTCGGGTAGTAGACATAGCCGTCCTTGTTCGCCGCCGGGTGGTTCGGCTCGTAGCGGGCTTCAAGGTTGCTCTGGTCTTCGACGATGCCCTTTACCTGCACGCCCTGCCCGGCTTCACCCTGGTCCTCGAACAGCGACTGGCTGCCGCCAGCCTGTGCATCCTGGAAGGTCGTGGCGAACACCGGATGGCGAGCGCGGTAGGTCTGGTCGATGCTCGACGAGACTGTCTCGGCGTTGGCGATGTTGGAAGCGACGGTGTTCAGGCGCGTGTTCTGCGCGCTCATGCCGCTACCGGCAATATTGAAGACACTGGAAAGGGACATGGTCATTCTCCCCGCAGGGCGGAAACCAGCCCTTTGAATTTACTGTTGAGCAAGGTGAAGCTGGCCTGGAAGCCAATGGCGTTTTCGGTGTAGTTCGACTGCTCGATCTGCGCGTCGACGGTGTTCTGGTCGATCGAAGGCTGCAGCGGCGTGCGGTATTTGAGCGTGTCGTCAGCAGCGACGGCCAGGCCTTCGGCTTCGATGTGCCGGCTGTTGGTCCGCTCCATGGCAAAGCGGCCACTTTGCTGCTTGCTGGTTTCGGCGGCGAGCACCGAAGAGAAGTCCATGTCACGCGCCTTGTAGTTGGGCGTGTCGGCGTTGGCAATGTTGTTGGCCAACACTTCGGCGCGCTGGGCGCGGAAGCCCAGGGCCTTTTCGTGAATGCCAAGCGCCTTGTCGAAACTGATGCTCATATCGGGGAAACCTTCAGAGGTTGACCGGAGTTTTGTTGAGCAAGCTATAGCAAGGGCTGTGCCAACCCCCGTGCACCCCCGAAATTACGGGGTATGCGCGCGGCATGCTGTCAGGGTGATGCCAGAAAAGCGGCAAAGGCCTTCCGCCTTTGGCAGTGAAAGCGGCAATTGCCGGTTGGCTAAAGCGGCAAAACAAAAATTTGACGTCAGAGTTTTCCTGAGCCGGCCTCTTCGCGGGCATGCCCGCTCCCACAGGGGCCATGCAGGCCTGAAGGCGGTACAGGCAAACAAAAAGGCCGGCAACTTTCGCCGCCGGCCTTCTGCTTACTTGGCCTGGTAGATGATCCCCGGGCTGCACTGCACCATCTGGTAATGGTCCGGCAACCCGTTCAACGCCTCCGAGGCGCCGAGGAACAAGTAGCCACCCGGCTTCAGCGTGCTGTGAATACGCAGCAGGATGTCGCGCTTCACCTGCGCCGAGAAGTAGATCAACACGTTGCGGCAGAACACGATGTCGAACTTGCCCAGGCTGGCATAGCTGTCGAGCAGGTTGAAGGCACGAAACTCGACGCGGCTGCGGATCGCCGGCTTGACCGCCCAGCGCCCAGGCCCCTTGGGGTCGAAATAACGCTGCAGGCGCTCCTGGGACAAACCGCGGGCAATCGCCAGGCTGTCGTACTCACCGGTCTTGCAGTTGGTCAGCATGGTACCGGAGAGGTCGGTAGCCACGATTTGCGCACCCATCTTCAGCTGGCCGAGGTTGCTGCGCTCGAACTCGTCGATGGCCATCGAGATGGAATACGGCTCCTGGCCCGACGAGCAGGCAGCGGACCACATGCGCAGCCGCTGCCCAGGGTTGTTGCGAATGAACTCGGGAATGACCTTGTTCTTCAGCACTTCGAATGGATAGGTGTCGCGAAACCACAGGGTCTCGTTGGTGGTCATGGCATCGACCACCTGCTCGCGCAGGCCGCCGCGCGGCTGGGTCTGGATGCGCTGCACCAGCTCACCCAGGCTCTTGATGCCCTGTTGCTCCATCAGCTTGTTGAGACGGCTGGAAACCAGGTACTGCTTATTTTCCCCCAGCAGGATGCCACAGGCTTTCTCCAGGAAGACCCGGAACTGTTCGAAATCCAAATTACCCGTAGACACTACTGCCGCCTCTTTTCAATCACTGGTGCCAGGGCTTGCCCCGGCTGCTTCAATGCGCTGCCTTGATCCGGTCGACCACCCGCTGGGCCAGGTCGTCCGGCTTGAACTTGGCCAGGAAGTCATCAGCGCCGACCTTCTTGACCATCGCCTGGTTGAACACCCCGGAAAGCGAAGTATGCAAGCAGATGTGCAGTTTTTGCATGCGCGGGTCACTGCGAATTTCTGCGGTAAGCGTATAGCCGTCCATTTCCGGCATTTCAATGTCGGAGATCATCATCAGGAACTCCTCTTCCGGCTTCTTGCCCTCCTCCACCAGCTGGCGCAGGTAGTTCAAGGCCTGGCGGCCGTCATTGAGCGCCACCACTTCCACCCCGACGGTCTGCAGGCAGCGGCTGACCTGCTTGCGTGCCACCGACGAATCGTCGACGGTCAGCACCCGCAGCAGCACGGCCTTGTCCTGCACCTCGGCATCGACCACCCCGGCCGATACCGATTCGGAAGAAGGTGCCACCTCGGCCAGCACTTTCTCCACGTCGATGATCTCGACCATGCGGTTATCCACCCGGGTGACGGCGGTCAGGTAGTGGTCCCGGCCGGTGCCCTTGGGTGGTGGGTGGATCTCTTCCCAGTTCATGTTGACGATGCGTTCGACCGAATGCACCAGAAAGCCCTGGGTCTTGGTGTTGTACTCGGTGATGATCACGAAACTCTTGCGCGTGTCTTCCTGCAGCGGTCGCAGCCCGGTCGCCATCGACAAGTCGAGGATCGGGATGGTCGCCCCACGAATGTTGGCCACCCCGCGCACCACCGGGTGCGCCTTGGGCAGCAGGGTCAGCGCAGGGCATTGCAGCACTTCCCTGACCTTGAATACGTTGATGCCGTAAAGCTGTTCGCCATTGAGGCGGAACAGCAGCAACTCCAGGCGATTCTGCCCCACCAGCTGCGTGCGCTGGTTGACCGAATCCATCACACCCGCCATGCCAGACTCCTTAACATTTCAGCCTTACGTTGCAACTCGAACAGTGAGTCGGCACGGGCTTTGCTTTTTTGAGCGTCATGTACACGAAAACGACATTTTTCCGACGATTGACGCGCCTGCTGACTGGCTCGCTGGCCACGCTGTGCCTGCTGATGCCCGGCGTTCGCACGCTAGCGGACGCGTTCACCTTGCCTGAACAGCTTATCGGTGTCACCCAAGGGTTTCTTGAATTTACCGTCGAAGATTATCTGGCCAGTACCCAGACCGCCGGCCGCTATGAAATCGAGGTCAGCTCACTGGACCCGCGCCTGCGTATGCCGTTATGCAGCCAGCAACTGGACGCCTCGCTGGAAAGCCCCGCGCAGCCACTGGGCCGGGTGACCGTACGGGTGCGCTGCAACGGCGCCGCGCCGTGGACGGTATTCGTTCCCGCCACGGTGCGGCTGTTCCGCGACGTGGTGGTGGTAACCCGCCCGCTCAAGCGTGACAACGTCGTTGGTGAAGGCGACGTGGCCCTGCGCGAACGGGATGTCGGCACCCTGGGCCAAGGCTTCCTCAGCGAACTGGACCAGGCCGTGGGCATGAAGATGCTGCGCCCCACGGTGATCGACCAGGTGCTCACCCCGCAGCACCTGGAGCAGGCCGAGGTGGTGCGCAAGGGTGATCAGGTGGTCATCGTGGCGCGCACCGGCAGCCTGAGCGTGCGCATGCCAGGCGAAGCCCTGAGCAAGGGCGGCCTCAGCGAGCAGATAAGGGTACGCAACCTCAATTCGAAACGGGTGGTCAAGGCCAGGGTCACCGGCCCAGGCCAGGTCGAGGTCAGCATGTAGACCAATCGCCAGAAGGCGCTGGCGGTGCGGAACCGCATTTCCTAAACTGTGTCAGAAAACGGGTGGCGAGCTTGCTGACAGGCGGCAACGCATTTGTGCCTAAAGTTTCTATCGGGTTGGCCGAAAACAAGGCAAGCGTCCAAATACCCAGAGGTTTCTGATCATGGTCATCGACTTCAGTCGTTTGAATAACTCTCCGTCCGTCACGGGCGGCGTGCGCGGTAACAGCGCCACCGGCAGCGCCGAAAAACCGGCAGCCAGCCAGGAAGCGGTGAAAGACACCGGCGCCAGCGGAGAAGCGGTACACCTCAGCCAAGAGGCCCAGCAGTTGCAGAAGATCAGCGACAAGCTGCGCGACGAACCGGTGGTCAACAGCGCCCGTGTGGCCCAGTTGAAACAGGCTATCGCCGACGGCAGCTACCAGGTCGATGCCGGCCGGGTCGCCAGCAAACTGCTTGATTTCGAAGCCCAGCGCTGACCGAGCGGCGCGCTGACTTCACGGACGCTAGAAAAGCCAAGAGTTAGCCATGCACGACACCACATTGCTGCAACTGATCGAAGATGACATTGCCCCGCTGCAGGAGCTGCTTGAGCTCCTGCAGAAAGAAGCCGTTGCTTTGCATGGTCGCGACATGTCGCCACTGGAGAGCATCTTGGCGCGCAAGCAGTCTTTGATCGTGCTGCTCGAGCAGCAAGGGATCCGTCGCGGCAACCTGCTCACCAGCCTAGGCCTTAGCGCCGATCGCGCAGGGGTCGAGGCCGTTGCCGCTCAATCGCCAAATGGTGCATTGCTACTGCAGCAACTCGACGTCATTAGCCAGCTGATGCAAGCCTGCCAGCAAGTCAATGAGACCAATGGCCGTATCATCCAGGTGCAGCAACACGTCACCAATAACCAGATCCGCATCCTTCAAGGCGGTGATTCACCGTCGCTGTACAATAGCCGTGGCGGCACATCGCTGCTGAGCAAGCCACGCGCCCTCAGCCAAGTCTGATTTTTCTATCAAGGCACGGAACATACTGGCAAAATGCCGTTACTTGCGTGAGTCGCTTTTGCCTGGAGAACGATAAGCCGTGTTCAATGAATCAGATGCCCCGCAACCGCCAAAGGTGCTGAGCACCCCTTTGGAGATTGCGGCCAACTTGCGGCAACTGCAAGAAAGCCACGACCCACTGATCATCACTTTCCATGACCGCAGCCACCGCTTCCAGAGCTACGTGACGCACGTGGACCGTGAAAGCAACACCCTGGCGCTGGATGAAATGATCCCCCGTGACGGCGAGAAGTTCATCGAGAGCGGTGAACACTTCCGTGTCGAAGGCTTCCACGACGGCGTGCGTATTGCCTGGGAATGCAACCACGCACTGAAGATCAGCGAAGTCAACGGCCACCGCTGCTACAGCGGCCCCTTGCCAGTCGAGATGACCTACCACCAGCGCCGCAATGCCTTCCGCGCCGCGCTGAAGCTGTCGCAACTGGTCGACGTGATCCTTGACGGTACCCACCTCAAAGGCAACGGTGCCCTGCGCGGCAAGCTGCTGGACATCTCCGCCACCGGCTGCAAACTGCGCTTCGAGGGCGATGTCGAAAGCCGCCTGCAACTGGGCCAGGTGTATGAGCGCTTCAAGGCGGGTAACCCGCTGGGCCTGGTCGACACCATGGTCGAGCTGCGCCACCTGCATTATGAAGAGCGCATCAACACCACCTTTGCCGGCGTACGCTTCCACAACCTCAGCGGCCCGGCACAGCGCAAGGTCGAGAGTTTCGTGTACCAGCTGCAGCGTGAGGCGCGGCGGTTCGACAAAGACGACTACTGACCGTCGGCTGGTTGAAGCAGAAACGCCACCTGTCGAGCTGGCGTTTTCGTTTGTGTTTCTCCAGTGCTGGCCCCTTCGCGGGCTCGCCCGCTCCCACAGGGTTCACCGCCAGCCTCGAGGGCTGTGCAGTACCTGTAGGAGCGGGCGAGCCCGCGAAGAGGCCAGCACAGGCTTACACTGACTTGCTCGCTTCTTCAGCCTCGGGCGCCTGTTGGTCGGACAACCAGCCCAGCGTCAGCGTAACGCCACCTTTCGAGGGGGCGTTCTCGTTTGTGTTTCTCCTGTGCTGGCCCCTTCGCGGGCTTGCCCGTTCCCACAGGGTTCACCGCCAGCCTCGAGGGCAGTGCAGAACCTGTGGGAGCGGGCGAGCCCGC
>NZ_BCBD01000109.1:0-18568 GCF_001320345.1 Pseudomonas sp. NBRC 111127
TTTGATCGTAGCCCTTACAGCGCCTTTCGAATCGGTTAACACATTGAATCTCAAGGAGTTTGTCGTTCCGTTGTCGCTGGAAGTGGGGCGCATTATAAGGGGGTTCGAGAGGGCGTCAACCTTTAATTTGAAGAAAACCCTAAAAAGCAAAACGGGGAGGCCTACCGGCCTCCCCGCTCCGCTCACCCCTTACAAACTCGGGAACGCAAACTGCGATGCTTCATGGCTGGCCCGCTGCGGCCAACGCTGGGTGATCGCCTTGCGACGGGTATAGAAGCGCACCCCGTCCGGCCCGTACGCATGCAGGTCACCGAACAACGAACGTTTCCAACCACCAAAGCTGTGATACGCCACCGGCACCGGCAGCGGAACGTTGACCCCCACCATGCCCACTTCGATTTCGTCGCAGAACAAACGCGCGGCCTCACCGTCACGGGTGAAGATGCACGTGCCGTTGCCATATTCATGATCGTTGATCAGTTGCATGGCCTGTTCCAGGCTGTTGACCCGCACAACGCACAATACCGGGCCGAAAATCTCTTCTTTATAGATACGCATCTCTGGCGTGACCTTGTCGAACAAGGTACCGCCCACGAAGTAGCCATCTTCATTCCCGGCCACTCGGAAGCCACGCCCATCCACCACCAGCTCGGCCCCCGCTGCAACGCCCTCATCGATGTAGCCCACCACCTTGTCACGCGCAGCGGCAGTGACCAGTGGCCCCATGTCCAGACCGCACGAAGTGCCTGCACCGATCTTCAAGGCTTTGATCTGCGGTTGCAGCTTGGCGATCAGCGCATCAGCCACCTGGTCACCCACGCACACCGCCACCGAAATGGCCATGCAGCGCTCGCCACACGAACCGTAGGCCGCCCCCATCAGTGCGCTGACCGCGTTATCCAGGTCGGCGTCCGGCATCAGTACCGCGTGGTTCTTGGCACCACCCAGGGCTTGCACGCGCTTGCCGCGCTTGGTGCCCTCGGCATAGATGTACTCGGCAATCGGCGTAGAGCCCACAAAACTGAGCGCTTTCACTTCCGGCGCTTCGATCAACGCATCCACCGCTTCCTTGTCACCGTGCACCACGTTGAGGATGCCCTTCGGCAGACCGGCCTCCAGCAGCAACTGGGCGATGAACAGGGTGGAGCTAGGGTCACGTTCGGAGGGCTTGAGAATGAAGGCGTTACCACAGGCAATCGCCAGCGGGTACATCCACAGCGGCACCATGGCCGGGAAGTTGAACGGCGTGATACCGGCAACCACACCCAACGGCTGGAAATCAGACCAGGCATCGATGTTCGGGCCCACGTTGCGGCTGTACTCGCCTTTGAGCACTTCAGGCGCGGCGCAGGCAAACTCGACGTTCTCGATACCACGCTTCAGTTCGCCAGCGGCGTCTTCCAGCGTCTTGCCATGCTCTTCGCTGATCATTTGCGAAATGCGCGCTTCATTCTGCTCCAGCAGTTGCTTGAAGCGGAACATCACCTGAGCCCGCTTGGCCGGTGGCGTATTGCGCCAAGCCGGGAACGCCGCCTTGGCCGAATCAATCGCTTCCTGCACGGTCGCGCGGCTGGCCAGCTCGACTTTGCGCACGGCCTGGCCGGTGGATGGGTTGAAGACATCGGCGGTGCGCTCACCCTTGGTAACCAGCTCGCCGTGAATCAGGTGCTGAACAATGCTCATGCAAAACTCCAGATGAAGAAGGTAGAGGCCGGCGCGCGTCTGCGCACGCGCCGCGCAGCAAAATCAGAAAGATCAGTCGATCAGGTTCAGGGTTTCGCCGACAGCGTCGAACAGGCGGTCCAGTTCATGCGGCTGGGTATTGAAGGTTGGGCCGAACTGCAAGGTGTCGCCACCAAAGCGTACATAGAAGCCCGCGCGCCACAGTTTCATCGCCGCTTCGTAAGGGCGAACAATGGCGTCACCGTCACGGGCGGCGATCTGGATCGCGCCAGCCAGGCCATAGTTACGGATATCGACGACGTTCTTAGTGCCCTTCACGCCGTGCAGCAGCTTTTCGAAGTGCGGTGCCAGCTCGGCGGAGGCCTGCACCAGGTTTTCCTTCTGCAGCAGGTCCAAGGCAGCGATACCTGCGGCACAGGCCACCGGGTGGGCCGAGTAGGTATAACCGTGCGGGAACTCCACGGCGTACTCTGGCGTTGGCTGGTCCATGAAGGTCTGGTAGATCTCGCTGCTGGCAATCACCGCGCCCATCGGAATGGCGCCGTTGGTCACCTGCTTGGCGATGCACATCAGGTCCGGGGTTACGCCGAAGGCCTGCGAGCCGGTCATGGCGCCCATGCGGCCGAAGCCGGTAATCACTTCGTCGAAGATCAGCAGAATGTTGTGCTGAGTGCAGATTTCACGCAGGCGCTTGAGGTAACCCTTCGGCGGCGGCAGCACACCGGCGGAACCGGCCATGGGCTCGACGATCACCGCGGCGATATTGGACGCGTCGTGCAGCTCGATCAGTTTGAGCATTTCTTCGGCAAGGGCGATGCCACCCTCTTCGGGCATGCCTTTGGAGAACGCGTTCACCGGCAATACGGTATGAGGCAGGTGGTCGACATCCAGCAGTTGGCCGAACATCTTGCGGTTGCCATTGACCCCACCCAGGCTGGTGCCGGCGATGTTCACGCCGTGGTAGCCACGGGCACGGCCGATGATCTTGGTCTTGGTCGCCTGGCCTTTCAGGCGCCAGTAAGCCCGCACCATCTTCAGCGCCGTGTCGGCGCACTCGGAGCCCGAGTTGGTATAGAAGACGTGGTTCAGGTTACCTGGCACCAGGTCGGCGATCTTTTCCGCCAGCTGGAACGACAATGGGTGGCCGAACTGGAACGCCGGGGAGTAATCGAGCGTGCCCAACTGGCGGGTCACCGCGTCAGTGATTTCCTTGCGGGTGTGCCCGGCGCCGCAGGTCCACAGGCCGGAAAGCGCGTCAAAGATCCTGCGCCCCTGGTCATCGACCAGGTGGTTGCCATCGGCTGCCACGATCAGGCGCGGGTCGCGCTGGAAGTTGCGGTTGGCCGTGTACGGCATCCAGTGGGCGTCAAGCTTGAGCTGGCTGGCGATACCCACGGGGGCGGTCTCAGGCATGTTCATCGGCGGTTCCTCGAAAGACGATCAGGCAACGATGGATGTGGTTGCAGCTAAGTTGGCACGCGGATAGAGTCTGAAAAAGCCTACATTTCTAATCTTCACACAGGCCGCGACTAAACTAATGAGCCGACGCCCCGATCCACTTGCGCAAGTCAGCGACTTCGACATCCGCCTGCTGAAGATCTACCGCAGCGTAGTCGAATGCGGTGGTTTTTCGGCCGCCGAGAACGTGCTGGGCATCGGCCGCTCGGCCATCAGCCAGCAAATGAACGACCTTGAGCAACGCCTGGGGCTGCGCCTGTGCCAGCGCGGCCGCGCCGGTTTCTCGCTGACCGAGGAAGGCCGGGAGGTCTATCATTCGGCCCTGCAACTGCTCAGCGCACTGGAAAGCTTCCGTACCGAGGTCAATGGCCTGCACCAGCATCTGCGCGGCGAGCTGAACATCGGCCTGACCGATAACCTGGTCACCCTGCCGCACATGCGCATCACCCATGCCCTGGCCGAACTCAAGGACCGTGGCCCCGATGTGCGCATCCAGATCCGCATGATCGCGCCCAGCCAGGTCGAACACGGCGTGCTCGACGGCAGCCTGCATGTAGGCGTGGTGCCACAGACCAGCCCGCTTTCGGGCCTGGAATATCAACCGTTGTACAGCGAGCGTTCCTTGCTGTACTGCGCGGTCGGTCACCCGCTGTTCTATGCCGACGACCAGCAGATCGACGACGAGCGCCTCAACAGCCAGGAAGCCATCACCCCCACGTTCCGCCTGCCGGCCGAGATCCAGGCGCATTACCAGGCGCTGCACTGCACGGCCAGTGCTTCGGACCGGGAGGGCATGGCGTTTCTCATCCTTACCGGGCGCTACATCGGTTACCTGCCCGACCACTACGCCACGTTCTGGGTCCAGCAGGGCCGCTTGCGGGCACTCAAACCGCGCGAGCGCTTCTACGACCTGAGCCTGAGCTGGGTGACACGCAAAGGCAGGCGACCCAACCTGGTCCTGGAAAGCTTTCTCGACAGCCTGGCTGCGACACGCTGATGCCTGTCTCTGCCGCAAACGCTTGTCACCTTGGCACAGGCAGGTAATCTTGTCCGACAGCCGCAGCCACTGACCCGTACGGAATCGTCCATGACCCTAGAAGTCCCTGCGCATCGCCTATCCGCCTCGGGCAAGCCCGCGGGCCGCATCCGCCAGAAGAACGAACAGGCCATTATCCAGGCCGCCGAAGACGAGTTTGCCCGCCATGGCTTCAAGGGCACCAGCATGAACACCATTGCGCTGAAGGCAGGGTTGCCCAAGGCCAACCTGCATTATTACTTCACCAACAAGCTGGGCCTCTACATTGCCGTGCTCAGCAACATCATCGAGCTGTGGGACAGCACCTTCAACGCCCTGAGCGTCGAGGACGACCCCGGTGCAGCACTGAGCCAGTACATTCGCACCAAGATGGAGTTCTCGCGGCGCAACCCCCAGGCATCGCGTATTTTCGCCATGGAAGTGATCAGCGGCGGCACCTGCCTGACCGAGTACTTCAGTGCCGACTACCGCGAATGGTTCCGTGGCCGCGCCGCCGTATTCGAGGCGTGGATGGATGCCGGCAAGATGGACCGGGTAGACCCCGTGCATCTGATATTCCTGCTATGGGGCAGCACCCAGCACTATGCCGATTTCGCCACCCAGATCTGCCAGGTTACCGGCCGTAGCCGCCTGACCAAGCAAGACATGGAAGAAGCGAGCAACAACCTTATCCACATCATTCTCAAGGGCTGCGGCATCAAGCCGGCTGCCTGACCCACATTTATGCCCTCTACCCTGCTCGACCTCTGCGAATACCGCGAGGAAATCCGTAAAAGCCGCTTCATCACCCTGGCCGGGCCGATCACCAGTGCCGCCGAAGCGATGAGCTTCATCGAACGCCACAGCGACCTGGCCGCTACCCATAACTGCTGGGCCTGGAAGCTCGGCGCGCAGTACCGCAGCAGCGACGACGGCGAACCCGGTGGCACTGCCGGGCGGCCCATCCTGGCCGCGATCGAGGCGCAGGACTGCGATCAGGTCGTGGTACTGGTGATTCGCTGGTACGGCGGTATCCAGCTGGGTACGGGCGGCCTGGCCAGGGCCTACGGTGGGGGCGCCAACAAATGCCTGCAACAGGCCCCCAAGTGGCTGCTGGTGCAGCGCAGCGAGTTCGCCTGCAGTTGCAGCTTCAGCGAACTGGCACTGGTAAAACTGCGCCTGGCCGAGGTCGACGGGCTGGTGCTCGACGAGCAGTTCACAGCCAATGGCGTGGACCTGTTGATCGCTCTGGGTGAAGCCCACCTCGCAGCGTTGCAGCAGCAACTGGCCGACCTTAGCCGCGGGCGTATACTGCTGCAAGCGCGCTGAATCTGCCCACAACTGCTGTGGGCCTGCCTGTGGATAAGCTTGGGGCATCATGCTGCAAGCCAGAGCAGGCATGGCCTGTAGCGCTTTGATCATTATTTGATCGGCACTACCGGCAGGCTCAAGGCTTTGAATGAATTCAGGTTATCCCCAGCCTCACACCCGCCACAACCGGCAGGGTCAGCCCATGTTTCACACATTAACTGTGGAGCAGCCTGTGGATAACCCGTGCGCCACCGTGCAAAGCCCCCAGCGGCACGGGGTTTACCGCTGCTGCACATTTTTTAACCACCTCCATCCGAAAAACCAACAAGGAGCGCCCCATGGCTGACGCAAAGCACGCACTTATCATCGGCGCCTCGCGCGGGCTCGGCCTGGGCCTGGTGCAACGCCTGCAGGAAGACGGCTGGACCATTACCGCCACCGTCCGCAACCCTCAGCAGCCTGGAGCCCTGGCAGCTGTGCCTGGTGTGCACATCGAGCAACTGGAAATGAACGACACCGCCCAGCTCGATGGCCTGAAGCAACGCCTGCAAGGCCAGGTATTCGACCTGGTATTCGTCAACGCCGGGGTCATGGGCCCACTGCCGCAAGACCTTGAAAGCGTGCACAAAGACGCCATCGGCGACCTGTTCATGACCAATGCCGTGGCCCCGATTCGCGTCGCCCGCCGCCTGGTCGGCCAAGTTCGCAACGGCAGTGGCGTGCTGGCCTTCATGAGTTCGGTCCTGGGCAGCGTCACTGTCCCCGACGGCGGCGAACTCTGCTTGTACAAAGCCAGCAAGGCTGCGTTGAACTCGATGATCAACAGCTTCGTCGTCGAACAACAACGCCCCGACCTGTGCGTTCTGGCCATGCACCCTGGCTGGGTGAAGACCGACATGGGTGGCGAGCACGCAGAGATCGACGTGCTCACCAGCACCCGCGGCATGCTTGAACAAATCAAGGCGCAAAGCGGTACAGGCGGCCTGCGCTTCATCAATTACAAAGGCGAAACCCTGACCTGGTGATTCATCAGGTCGCAGCCCGGCCGGGCGCAATACCCGGCCAGCCCCTGTAGAATGCCGGCAACCGTACCTGATCGAGATATGCCCTTATGTATGACTGGTTGAACGCCCTGCCCAAGGCGGAGCTGCACCTGCACCTCGAAGGCTCGCTGGAGCCTGAGCTGCTGTTCGCCCTGGCCGAGCGCAACAAGATCGCCCTGCCATGGGCCGATGTGGAAACCCTGCGCGGGGCCTATGCCTTCAACAACCTCCAGGAGTTCCTGGACCTGTATTACCAGGGCGCCGATGTATTGCGCACCGAGCAGGACTTCTATGACCTGACCTGGGCCTACCTGCAGCGCTGCAAGGCGCAGAACGTGATCCATACCGAGCCGTTCTACGACCCGCAAACCCACACCGACCGGGGTATCCCCTTTGAAGTGGTGCTCAACGGTATCAACCAGGCGCTCAAGGATGGCCGCGAGCAGCTGGGCATCAGCAGTGGCCTTATCCTGAGCTTCCTGCGCCACCTGAGTGAAGAGGAGGCACAAAAAACCCTCGACCAGGCGCTGCCCTTCCGCGATGCGTTCATTGCCGTTGGCCTGGACAGCTCGGAAATGGGCCACCCACCCAGCAAGTTCCAGCGTGTATTCGACCGCGCGCGGAGCGAAGGCCTGGTTGCCGTCGCCCACGCTGGCGAAGAAGGCCCGCCCGAGTACATCTGGGAGGCGCTGGACCTGCTGCAGATCAAGCGAATCGACCACGGCGTACGCGCTATCGAAGACGAGCGGCTGATGCAGCGCATCATCGACGAACAGATCCCGTTGACCGTGTGCCCGCTGTCCAACACCAAGCTCTGCGTGTTCGACCACATGAGCCAGCACAACATCCTCGACATGCTCGAGCGTGGCGTGAAGGTCACGGTGAACTCGGACGACCCGGCGTACTTCGGCGGCTACGTCACGGAAAACTTCCACGCCCTGCACACTCACTTGGGCATGACCGAAGACCAGGCCCGCCGCCTGGCCCAGAACAGCCTGGACGCCAGGCTGGCCTGACGCGCGGCTCAACCCACCTGCAAGGTGGCAACGCGGGCTATGCGGTTGATCTGCTGGATGCCCAGCGCCGAGATATGCAATGCCCGCGTGTCCTCGGCCTCGCGCATCCAGCCAGATTGCAGGAACAGCCTGAACAAGGCCTGGCCCAACACGCCCCCCAGGTGCGGTGCCTGGTCGTTCCACTCGGTACAGCGGCAGATCACGCAGCCGCGCTGCTGGTGCGGCGCCAAGGCATCGATGTACACCCCTACCAGGGCCAGCTGCGCCCGCCCTTCATCGCTGACCATCAACAGGCGGCCACTGCCTTCCAGCCAGCCCGCGACCACCATGCGGTGGTATAGCTCACTGGCCAGCTCGCCCCCCAGGTGATCCCCACAGCGACGCGCCCGGCGCAGCGACATGGGCAGCGGTGACACCGGCACCTTGGCCCGCTCCCCCCTGGCGCTTTCCAGTTGCACGCTGGCCAGCGCCTCTACCGCCGCCCCGACCTGCGGGGTAGCCAGGCGAAAATAGCGTTTGCGGCCACGGGCCTCATGCCTCAGCAGCCCAGCCGATGACAGCAACGACAAGTGCGCGCAAGCCGACGACGAGGTCAGGCCGGTCATCATCGCAAGCTCGTTGGCCAGGCGCGGCGTACCGTCGATCAACGCCCACAACATGGCACTGCGCTTGGGGTCGGCCATCAGGCTGGCGATCTGGCTGATACTGCTGACTGCGTTCATGTCCCTGTAACTCCCTGCAAGTTCACTGTGTGGATGCGATGGCCAACCCTGGCAGGGAAGCACCTCTCGCTGGCACTGGCCTGGATCGCCAGTATAAGCCGCAGAAATGCCCAATCTGGCAGCCCCACACCGCCCCGTCCTCGTAAAAAAGCCACTGGGTATACCTACCCATTGCAAGGCGGGAACAGGACCGACGCGACCGGCGAAAACCCTGCGCGTAGGCGTTTACGGCCCGTTGAGACAGGGGGCTCGTTAACTCAGCAGGAAAAAAACCTTCGGCACGTTCGGACGTAGCCGACAGCCAGGTACTACAAGTAGCGCAAACTAAAGCGAACGTTTCCCGGCCTTGCAGGCATTGCAGCGCAACCGGCAAACACACAATCAGGCACCGCCAGTCAGGACACTGACCTAGCGCATGGCAGACGAGAACAGCAGCGCTAAACTGATGCCGCTCCCTTCTGGAGGTAAGCCGCGATGAAAATTGTCGTCAGCGCTTCACGCCGAAACCCCGCCTGCCCCTGGCAGGTCCAGCTCGATCAGCATGTGGTCGGGTTCCGCAGCGAGGCCGAGGCACGGGCCTTTGTCGCCACACTGGAACGCCGCCTGCGCGCCCCTCACCCGCTCAAGCGCGAACCCTGGCCTGCAAACGGCGGGTCAGTAGCGCGGCACTGACTGCCAACGCACCGCAAAGGCAGATCACCAGCGCCATCGGCACGGCACTGCCATCGTGCAGCAGCCCAACCAGCGCCGCTGCGCCCGCCGCCACACTGAACTGGACACAGCCCATCAGCGCCGAGGCACTGCCGGCGCGCGCGCCCTGGCCGCTCATGGCGCAAGCCGAGGCATTGGGGATGATGCAACCGAGGCTGGCAATGCAGACGAACAACGGCACCAGCAGCGGCCACAACGCGGTCGGCCGCCACGCCGCCACCGCGAGCAGCGCCAGCCCGGCCCCCAGGTACAACCACACGGCCCGGGCCAGCAGGAAGGCCGGCCCACGCTTGGCCAGCAAGCGGGCGTTCACCTGCGCCACCAGGATAAAGCCCGCTGCGTTGGCACCAAACAGCCAGCCATAGTGCTCGGCTGGCACGCCATACAGTTTGATGAACACGAAAGGTGAGCCGGCGATGTAGGCGAACATGCCGGCAATGGCGATACCGCCCGTCACCGCATGGCCGAGGAACACCCGGTCTGCCAGCAGGCGCAGGTACTGGCGCAAAGCGCCGGACAAGGGCTGGCGCGGCATGTCCTCAGGCATGCTCTCCGGCAACCCCAGGCTTACCGCCAACAGGCAAGCGGCACTGAACAGGCCCAGGGTAAGGAAAATCGATTGCCAGCCGGCCACATTCACCAGCACCCCACCCAGCATCGGCGCCAGGATCGGGGCCAGGCCCATGACCAGCATCAACTGCGAGAACACCTTGGCCGAGGCGACCGGGTCGCACTTGTCGCTGACGATGGCCCGCGACAGCACCATGCCCGCACAACCGCCAAGGGCCTGGACGAAGCGTGCCAGCACCAGGGTGTCGAGGTTGGGGGCATAGGCACAGGCCAGTGACGCCAGGGTGAACACGGTCACGCCAAACATCAGCGGTTTGCGCCGGCCAAAACGGTCAGCCACTGGGCCGTAAGCCAACTGGCCGATGGACAAGCCAAGGAAATAGGCGGCCAATGTGGCCTGGACGTGTTTTTCGTCGGTGGCGAACGCCTGCGCCATGGCCGGGAAGGCCGGCAGGTAGAAGTCGATCGCCAAGGGCCCGAACGCACTGAGTGCGCCCAGGATGAGCACCATTCGCAGGTTCATCAGGAATCCATAGCAGGCTAAGCAAGTAGATGATTCTACCTGCTGTCGCCCCTAGGAATGTGAAAACATTTGCAACAAACCTAGGCCCTGTCGCGATGGGCCGCACAGCGGCACCACCGTCAGTGCCTCAACCCAAAACCCGGGTCGACACCTGTTACCCCACCTCAGCCTGATACCCTTCCTCGCGGATGGCCGCCAGAACCTGCTCCTGCACCAACTCACTCTGCACCCGCACCTGCTTGGCCGCCAGGTCGACTTCTACCTTGGCGGACGCATCCAGCTGCTGCACTGCCCGCGTCACGGCCTTTACACAGTGGCCACAGGTCATGCCTTGTACATTGAACACTTGCATAGGGTTCCCTCCTTCAGGTTTTCCACGAGTTTCAAGCTTGCCATCAGGGCAAGGTCAAGTGCCGTGTGGAACAGCTGGGGTGGAAATCCGCACGCGCGTCGGCCAAGCTGCGCCTTTGACGATCAGCCAAGCAGGAGATTTTTCATGTTCAGGGCAGCATTGGGCGTCGTCGGGTTGGTCAGCGCACTGGCTGTGGTGCCACCAGCCAGCGCAGAGGACAACTCGGCCTACAGCGTACTGATCATTTCCCGGGAGCGCCTGGAAGTGGCTACCAGCTGTGAAATCGGGGTGTACCTCAATGATCAGCTTTCCGGGCGGGTGTTTCAGGAGCAGTCCACCTCGTTCAACCTGCCGCCTGGCCCGGTCGATGTGCGCCTGCGCCGGTTGCCTGGGCAAACCCCGGGTTGCGCGCCAGGCATCGAGGACCAACGCAGCACACGTTTGAACCTGCAGGCGGGCCAGATCAACAAATATCGCATCACCATGGGTCAATATGGGCTGGAATTGAAGCGCGCCGATCTAGGCTATTGACCTTCCCCGCATGGCAAGGTTGATGCTGGAGCCCTGTCCAAGGAGGAGAGCCATGCCCGCATCCACCACCTATGACCTGCCGATCTCCGGCATGACCTGCGCCAGCTGTGCTGGCCGGGTCGAGCGCGCATTGCGCAAGGTCAGCGGCGCTGAACACGTCAGCGTCAACCTCACCACTGAAAAAGCCCGTGTCCAGGCCCCGGCCGACCGCCTGCCAGCCTTGGTCGATGCGGTACGCGAAGCCGGCTACGGCGTGCCCACGCGCACGCTGGAACTGCAGATCGGCGGCATGACCTGCGCCAGTTGCGTGGGCCGCGTGGAGCGGGCCCTTGGCAAAGTGCCCGGGGTGGAGCGGGTGAGTGTCAACCTAGCCAATGAACGTGCCCACCTTGAAGTGCTGGCCGCCCTCGACGACAACCTGCTGATCGAAACGGTACACAAGGCCGGCTACAGCGCCAGCGTGCCGCAAGCCGCCATAGACGAGCAGGCCACCGCCCAGCGCCGCCTGCGTAACGAACGCCTGGCAGTGGCTGCAGCATTGCTGCTGGCGCTGCCATTGGTGCTGCCCATGCTGGTGCAGCCATTCGGCCTGCACTGGATGCTGCCCGCCTGGGCGCAATTCCTGCTGGCCACCCCTGTGCAGTTCATTCTCGGCGCCCGCTTTTATATCGCCGCCTGGAAAGCCGTGCGTGCCGGCGCCGGCAACATGGACCTGCTGGTTGCCCTGGGGACCAGCGCCGGTTACGGCCTTAGCCTCTACGAATGGGCCCAGGCCCCCGCCGGCATGGCCCCGCACCTGTACTTCGAGGCCTCGGCGGTGGTGATCGCTCTGGTGCTGCTGGGCAAGTACCTGGAAAGCCGTGCCAAACGCCAGACTGCCAGCGCCATTCGCGCGCTCGAGGCACTGCGCCCGGAGCGCGCAGTGCGCGTGGTTGGCGACCGGGAAGAAGATGTGGCGATCGCCCAGCTGCGCCTGGGCGACCTGGTGCTGGTCAAGCCCGGCGAGCGCTTTCCGGTCGATGGCGTGGTCGAGGATGGCAGCAGCCATGCCGATGAAGCCCTGATCAGCGGCGAGAGCCTGCCAGTGCCCAAACAACCCGGCGACAGCGTCACCGGTGGCGCCATCAATGGCGAAGGCCGGCTGCTGGTACGCACCGAAGCCCTGGGCACCGAGACCGTGCTGGCGCGCATTATCCGCCTGGTGGAAGACGCGCAGGCCGCCAAGGCGCCGATCCAGAAGCTGGTCGACCGGGTCAGCCAGGTATTCGTCCCCGCCGTGCTGGTACTGGCGCTGCTGACCCTGCTCGGCTGGTGGCTGGCTGGCGCGGCGCTGGAAACCGCCCTGATCAACGCCGTGGCAGTGCTGGTCATCGCCTGCCCTTGCGCCCTTGGCCTGGCCACACCGGCAGCGATCATGGCCGGCACCGGCGTCGCCGCCCGCCACGGCATCCTCATCAAGGATGCCGAGGCGCTGGAGCGCGCGCATGCGGTGAACCGTGTGGTGTTCGACAAGACCGGTACCCTGACCTCGGGCAGCCCGCGGGTAGTCCACAGCCAGGCCCTGGTCGGTGACAGCGCCAGCCTGCATCGCCTGGCCGGCGCCCTGCAACGGGGCAGTGAACACCCGTTGGCCAAGGCGGTGCTGCAGGCCTGCACCGAGCAAGGCCTGCAGGTACCCAGCGTGAGCGACAGCCAGTCGCTCACCGGGCGCGGCATTGCCGGGCGTGTCGAAGGCCGTGAGCTGGCACTGGGCAACCGCCGCCTGCTCGATGAAAGCGGGCTGCAGCCCGGCGGCCTGGCCGACAAGGCACGCGCCTGGGAAGCCGAGGGGCGTACCCTGTCGTGGCTGATCGAACGCGGTCAGCAAACACAGGTGCTGGGCCTGTTCGCCTTTGGTGACAGCCTCAAGCCCGGGGCCGCCGAGGCCATCGACACCCTGCATGCGCAGCACATCAGCAGCCATCTACTGACTGGCGATAACCGGGGTAGCGCCAAGGTGGTCGCCGAAGCCTTGGGCATCGACGATGTGCACGCCGAAGTGCTGCCGGCCGACAAGGCCGCAACTGTGGCGGCCCTTAAGCAGGCTGGCGTGGTCGCCATGGTCGGCGACGGCATAAACGATGCGCCGGCGTTGGCCGCCGCCGACATCGGCATCGCCATGGGGGGTGGCACCGACGTAGCGATGCAGGCAGCCGGCATCACCTTGATGCGCGGAGACCCGCGGCTGGTGCCCGCTGCGCTGGAAATCAGCCGCAAGACCTACGCCAAGATCCGCCAGAACCTGTTCTGGGCATTCATCTACAACCTGATCGGTATCCCGCTGGCGGCACTGGGCTACCTCAACCCGGTACTGGCGGGCGCCGCCATGGCCTTGTCCAGCGTCAGCGTGGTCAGCAACGCGCTGTGGCTGAAGGCCTGGAAACCCGCCCGCGCGCCCCAGGAGGCAAAATGAACATTGGCCAGGCCGCCCGCCGTAGCGGGCTCAGCACCAAGATGATCCGTTACTACGAATCCATCGGCCTGCTCAAGCCGGCCACACGCAGCGACAATGGCTACCGCCTGTACCGGGACGAGGACTTGCACAGCCTGGCGTTCATCAAGCGCTCCCGCGACCTGGGGTTTTCCCTGGAAGAAGTGGGCAAGCTGCTGACGCTGTGGCAAGACCGCCAGCGGGCCAGCGCCGATGTGAAGGCCTTGGCGATGCAGCATATCGATGAACTGAACCGGCGCATCGAGGAACTGGTCAGCCTGCGCAACACCCTTGGCGAGCTGGTATCCCACTGCCAGGGGGACGACCGCCCGGACTGCCCGATCCTCAGCGACCTGGCCAATGGCACCGCTGGCAACTGCTGCCACTAGCGTTTGGTATGCCAAAAGCGTCCATACACGACCGAATAGTCACCAATCACGACTTTATCCAATAAATACGGGCGCTTCGGCTACATAAAACCCGGCTGCTGCCGATGCACTGGTTACCTGCCTCGTGTGTCGACTACAACAATTCCGGGAGCGTCGATGAGCATCAAACAGAAACTGACCTGGGCATTCGCGGTCATCGCCGGTTTGCCCATCGTGCTGGTGGCCACCCTGGTGGTCCTTAACCTGCGTGGCGAAGCCCGCGATGGATTCCTTGACGGCAGTAGCCGGGAAATCCGCCAGGTCAGCAACGCGATGAACATCTTCTTCCAGGGCATCAACCAGAACGTCGAGTACCTGGCCGCGCAGCCGATGGTGACCGCCACAGGCAGCAACCTGAACAAGTTCCTGAGTGCCAACCCATCCTACGAGCTGGGCGATCAGGACAAGCAACTGCTGGACTTCTTCACCCGCCTGGCAGATTCGCACCCCAACTATGCCTATGTATCCTACGGCGTCAACGACGGCGGTTACGTCGGCTGGCCAGCCGGGCAGAAGTTCGTCAACTACGACCCACGCCCACGGCCGTGGTACCAGCTGGCCATGGCCAACCCGGGCAAGACCGTGCGCACCGGCGCCTATTACTGGGCTGCCGATGACGCGGTGCTCATCAGCACCGTGCGCGCGGTAGCCAACCAGTTGGGCAACCCCGGCGGTGTGGTCAACATCGACGTTTCGCTCAAGGGCCTGACCGAGATCGTCAAGCAGATCAAGCTGGGCGAGAGCGGCTACCTGATGCTGGTGGAAAGCAACGGCAACGTGATGGTCGACCCACGCGACGCCGGCCACAACTTCAAGCAACTGGCCAGTTTTGGCGACGGCTATGCCGAGTTGGCCAAGGCCGGCAAGGGCCTGGTCGAAGTCGAGCTCAATGGTGTGCGCTACATGGCCAACGTCTACCCCGACGAGCGCCTGGGCTGGACCTTCATCGGCCTGATCGAGCAAGGCGAAGTGATGCAGACCACTACCCGCCTGACCTGGCTGATCGGCGTGGTCGCCTTGGTCCTGGCCGCCCTGTTTGCCGTGGTTGGCGCCGCCTTCGCCAAACTGATCGTGCGCCCGATCAACAGCGTCACCAACGGGCTGGAAGACATTGCCCAGGGTGAGGGCGACCTGACCCGCAGCCTGGAAATTCGTGGCCGCGACGAAACCGCCCAGCTGGCCAACTGGTTCAACCAGTTCCTTGGTGCCATTCGCAGCCTGATCCAGCATATCGGTGCGGCGGCCAGCAAGATCCTCAGCACCTCGCACAGCTCGACCCAGGTGTCCAGCAACATGGCCGAAGCGGCCGGCCGCCAGCGCGAGGCCGTGGACATGGTGTCCACAGCCTTCCACGAGATGGTTGCCACCGCCAACGAAGTGGCGCGCTCGTGCAGCCAGGCGGCCCAGTCTGCGGACAGCGGCCAGCAACAGGCCCGTGAAGGTCAGCAGCAGATCGATGCGGCGGTCCACAGCGTTGACCGCCTGAGCCAGGAAATCGAGCAGTCGGCGCAGTCGATCCAGCAACTGGAGCGTGACAGCAATGCCATCCAGTCGATCCTCGGCACCATTCGCTCGATTGCCGAGCAGACCAACCTGCTGGCCCTGAACGCCGCCATCGAGGCCGCGCGGGCCGGCGAGCAAGGCCGTGGCTTTGCCGTGGTAGCCGATGAAGTGCGGGCGCTGGCCAAGCGCACGGCCGACTCAACCGCAGAAATCGACGGTTTGCTGGGCAACCTGGCCAACCGCACCTCCGAGGTGGCTGCACAGATGCACGCCAGCCTGGAAGTTTCGCAGCAGTCGGTCAGCCGTATCGGCCTGGCCCGCGACAGTTTCGGGCAGATCCGCGAATCGGTGGACGTGATCCGTGACATGAACACGCAGATTGCAACCGCAGCCGAGGAACAGCATCAGGTAGCCGAAGATATCAACCGCCACATCAGCCAGATTCATGGGGATGCGCAGTTGGTGGCCGAGTTGGCCCAGGCAGCACGCCAGGATTCGGAAAGCCTGGCCGGTTTGTCCAATGAACTGGACGTACTGGTGCGCAGGTTCCGCACCTGACAAGGCGCTGGTGCAGGCCGCCCCGTACAGGGGCGGCTTCAGCTACACATAGGCCAGCACCGGCAACCCCTGGTCAGAGCCTCAACTCCCCCGGTGTTGCCCCAAACAGCTGCTTGAACGCCGCAATGTACGCGGATGTGGAATCATACCCACAACCCAGCGCCGCCTCGGTCACGCTCTCCCCCGCCTCCAGCAAGGCCAGCGACGACAGCAAGCGCATGCGCTGGCGCCAGTTGCGAAAGCTCAAGCCGGTTTCACGCTGGAACAGGCGCATCAGCGTTTTTTCGGAACACCCCAGCTGCCGCGCCCATTGCTGCAAGGTCTGCGCCTGGTCCGGCGCTGCGATCAAGCCATTGCACAGCGCCAGCAAACCTGGGTGGCGCGGCAACGGCAAGGAAAAGCCGACTTCCGGCAGGGTTCGTAACTGGTCGAGCAGCACCGCCACCAGCCGCGCCTGCGCACTATCGCCCTCAGGGTAATCGGCTGGGTACAGGCAGAACTGCTTGATCAACTCACGTGCCAGCGGCGTCACCTCCAATACCCGACACTGCGGGGCAGCCCAGGGGCAGGCGTCCCGGCGTACATACAGGCTGCGCATTTCGGCCTGCATCGAGGTCACCACCGCATGCTCGGCGTCAGCCGGGATCCACACCCCCCACTGCGGTGGCGCAAAGTAGCTGCCTGCGTCGGTGTAAACACCCAGCACGCCGCTGATAGCGTAGGAAAACTGTACCCAGTCGTGCTGGTGGCGTGTGGTCCAGGAACCGGCGCCCAGGCTTTCGGCACGTGCGTACAGTGGCCTGGGCAACTGCTTGAGTTCAGGAATGGGACGGGGCTGTCCGATGATCGGCATGGCGGCTTCTGTTAGTGCTGACCAGACAAGCCTAACAGTTACGGTCGACGCCTGCGGGATATCTGCCGCCTGCCGCGCGGGCATGCCTGCCAAACAGACGGCGGTTCTTCACCGCTCGACGATGACCGTGACCCCTTGCCCGCCCGCCGCACAAATGGAAATCAAGCCGCGCCCCTTCCCTGCCGTTGCCAGCAATTTCGCCAGGTTGGCCAGTATTCGCCCGCCGGTCGCGGCAAACGGGTGCCCGGCAGCCAGCGAACTGCCCTTGACGTTGAGCTTGCTGCGGTCGATGGCCCCCAACGGTGCATCCAGCCCCAGCCGCTCACGGCAGTACCCAGCGTCTTCCCAGGCCTTGAGCGTACACAGCACCTGGGCCGCAAAGGCTTCGTGGATTTCGTAGTAGTCAAAGTCCTGCAAGGTCAGGCCATTGCGGGCCAGCAAGCGTGGCACTGCATACGCCGGTGCCATCAGCAGCCCCTCGCGGCCAGTGACGAAGTCCACCGCTGCGGTTTCACCATCAACCAAGTGCGCCAGCACCGGTAACCCCTGTTGCGCGGCCCACTCTTCACTGGCCAGCAGCACCAGCGACGCACCATCGGTCAAGGGCGTGGAATTGCCTGCCGTCAACGTACCCTGGCCACTGCGGTCGAAGGCCGGCTTGAGCTTGGCCAACTGCTCCAGTGTCAGGTCCGCGCGCAAGTTGTTGTCGCGCATCAGCGACAGAAATGGTGTCAGCAGGTCATCGTGCCAACCTTCGGCATAGGCAGCCGCCAGCCGCTGGTGGCTGAGCAGCGCCAACTCGTCCTGGGCAGCCCGGTCAATCTTCCAGGCCTGGGCCATGCGTTCGCAATGCTCGCCCATCGACAACCCGGTGCGCGGCTCGCCGTTGCGTGGCAACTCAGGGCGCAGATGGTGCGGGCGCAACTGCAGAAAAGGCTTGAGCCGTTCGCCCAGGTTTTTGCCACGGTTGGCCTGCAGCAGGATATGACGCAGGCCTTCGTTGACCGCAATCGGCGCATCCGACGTGGTGTCCACGCCACCGGCAATGCCGCTGTCGATCTGCCCCAGCGCAATCTTGTTGGCCACCAGCAGCGCCGCCTCCAGGCCGGTGCCGCAAGCTTGCTGCAGGTCGTAGGCAGGGGTTTGCGGCGAAAGCCGCGAACCCAGCACACATTCGCGGGTCAGGTTCATGTCGCGGGACTGCTTGAGCACCGCGCCAGCGACCACCTCACCCAAGCGCAGCCCATGCAGTCGATAGCGCTCGATCAGCCCTTCAAGGGCCGCGGTCAGCATCGCCTGGTTGCTGGCGGTGGCGTAGGCCCCATTGGAGCGGGCAAAGGGAATTCGGTTGCCGCCCAAGATCGCGACCCGGCGAAGTGAACGCATATGCCTGTTCCTCCTGAAACAAATTGAACCGTACTGCCTGGGTGTTCTTACCCTGGTCGAACGACCATGCCACAAACTTGGTCCACACTTTCAAGCTTGCCTTTGCGGAGACCTACTCATGAGCGATCGCTACCTCGGTTTTGCCAACTCCAACCTTGGCCGCCGCCTGGTGGATGCCCTGGGCCTGCCACGCCCTGCGCCTCTGGAGCGCTGGCAGGCTGGCCGCCTGCGCCCGGTGGAGGGGGCGCTGGTGCTGGGCGGCGGCCCCCTGGCAGGCCAGGTCGAAACCTTCGCCGCACGCCTTACCGATAACGTATACCGTTTCAATGCCGAGCACCTGCAGGGCGAGCCTTGGGTCGCTGGCCTGGGGCCGAAAATCAAAGCCGTGGTGTTCGACGCCAGTCACTTGTCCGACAGCGATGAGCTGAAGCAGTT
>NZ_BCBD01000110.1:0-18146 GCF_001320345.1 Pseudomonas sp. NBRC 111127
CTTTTGGGCAAGAACATCCTGGGCAGCGGTTTCGATTTCGAGCTGTTCGTGCACACCGGTGCCGGGCGCTACATCTGCGGTGAAGAAACCGCGCTGATCAACTCGCTGGAAGGGCGCCGCGCCAACCCGCGCTCCAAACCTCCCTTCCCTGCTGCGGTGGGTGTATGGGGCAAACCGACCTGCGTGAACAACGTCGAAACCCTGTGCAACGTGCCAGCCATCGTCGCCAACGGCAACGACTGGTACAAGTCGCTGGCCCGTGAAGGCAGCGAAGACCACGGCACCAAGCTGATGGGCTTCTCCGGCAAGGTCAAGAACCCGGGCCTGTGGGAGCTGCCGTTCGGCGTTACCGCCCGCGAGCTGTTCGAGGACTACGCCGGTGGCATGCGTGACGGCTTCAAGCTCAAGTGCTGGCAGCCAGGCGGCGCCGGTACCGGCTTCCTGCTGCCCGAGCACCTCGACGCGCAGATGTACGCCGGTGGCATCGCCAAAGTCGGCACCCGCATGGGTACGGGCCTGGCCATGGCGGTCGACGACAGCGTCAACATGGTGTCGCTGCTGCGCAACATGGAAGAATTCTTCGCCCGCGAGTCGTGTGGCTGGTGCACCCCTTGCCGTGACGGCCTGCCGTGGAGCGTGAAAATGCTGCGCGCACTGGAAAACGGCCAGGGCCGCGCCGAAGACATCGAGACGCTGCTGGGGCTGGTCAACTTCCTCGGCCCAGGCCGTACCTTCTGTGCTCACGCACCGGGTGCCGTCGAGCCATTGGGCAGTGCCATCAAATACTTCCGCTCGGAGTTCGAGGCCGGTGTGGCGCCTGAAAGCGCTGGCACCCTGCGCCCGAACCTGGCGAAGCCGATTGTGGTCGGCGCATAAGAAGATAGAACGCGGGTGGTCCGTGCCACCCGCCAGCCCGCCGGCAGGCCCGAATGACTCGTGGCGTGCCGCAGGCTCACCGATTTCCATTAGCCACGCCCGCTAACGCGGGCCAACGAAGAACTTTGAACAATGGCCACTATCCACGTAGACGGCAAAGCGCTCGAAGTCAACGGTGCTGACAACCTGTTACAGGCGTGTCTGTCACTCGGCCTCGACATCCCTTATTTCTGCTGGCACCCCGCGCTTGGTAGCGTGGGTGCCTGCCGGCAGTGCGCGGTCAAGCAGTACACCGACGAGAACGACACCCGTGGTCGTATCGTCATGTCCTGCATGACCCCTGCTTCCGACGGCACCTGGATCTCCATCGACGATGAAGAGTCCAAGGCGTTCCGCGCCAGCGTCGTCGAATGGCTGATGACCAACCACCCGCACGACTGCCCGGTGTGCGAGGAAGGCGGTCACTGCCACCTGCAGGACATGACGGTAATGACCGGCCACAACGAGCGCCGCTACCGTTTCACCAAGCGTACCCACCAGAACCAGGACCTCGGCCCGTTCATCGCCCATGAGATGAACCGCTGCATCGCCTGCTACCGCTGCGTGCGCTACTACAAGGACTACGCCGGCGGGACCGACCTGGGTGTCTACGGCGCCCACGACAACGTGTACTTCGGTCGCGTCGAAGACGGGGTGCTGGAAAGCGAGTTCTCCGGCAACCTGACCGAAGTCTGCCCAACAGGCGTGTTCACCGACAAGACCCACTCCGAGCGCTACAACCGCAAGTGGGACATGCAGTTTGCCCCGAGCATCTGCCATGGCTGCTCCAGCGGCTGCAACATCAGCCCAGGCGAGCGCTATGGCGAGCTGCGCCGTATCGAAAACCGCTTCAACGGTTCGGTGAACCAGTACTTCCTGTGCGACCGCGGCCGCTTTGGCTACGGTTACGTCAACCGCACGGACCGCCCGCGCCAGCCACAACTGGCCGACGGCACCAAGCTGGGCCTGGACGCCGCCCTGGACAAGGCCGCCGACCTGCTGCGCGGCCGCACCATCGTCGGCATCGGTTCGCCACGCGCCAGCCTCGAAAGCAACTACGGCCTGCGTGAGCTGGTCGGTGCCGAGTACTTCTACTCGGGCATGGAAGCTGGCGAGCTGGCCCGGGTACGCCTGGCCCTGGACGTGCTGAACAACAGCCCGCTGCCGGTGCCGACCCTGCGCGATATCGAAGACCACGACGCCGTGTTCGTGCTGGGTGAAGACCTGACCCAGACCGCTGCCCGCGTCGCCCTGGCTGTGCGCCAGGCGACCAAGGGCAAGGCCGAGGCCATGGCCGAAGCGATGAAGGTGCAGCCTTGGCTCGACGCTGCCGTGAAGAACATCGGCCAGCACGCGCTGTACCCGCTGTTCATCGCTTCGCTGGCGCAAACCAAGCTGGACGACGTGGCGGAAGAGTGTGTACACGCAGCCCCCGCCGACCTGGCCCGCCTCGGCTTCGCCGTGGCCCACGCCATCGACCCGAGCGCCCCGGCTGTCGAAGGCCTGGACGCCGAAGCCAAAGGCCTGGCCCAGCGCATCGCCGACGCCCTGGTGGCCGCCAAGCGCCCATTGGTGGTAGCGGGCACTTCGCTGGCCGACCCGGCCCTGATCGAAGCCGCCGCCAACATCGCCAAGGCCCTGAAGCTGCGCGAGAAAAACGGCTCCCTGAGCCTGGTGGTGCCAGAGGCCAACAGCATCGGCCTGGCCATGCTCGGTGGCGAGTCGGTGGATGCCGCGCTGGACGCCGTCATCAGCGGCAAAGCCGATGCGATCGTGGTGCTGGAAAACGACCTGTACGCCCGCGTAGCGGCTGCCAAGGTCGACGCAGCCCTGGCGGCCGCCAAAGTGGTGATCGTCGCCGACCACTCGAAAACCCCGACGGTCGAGCGCGCCCACCTGGTGTTGCCGGCCGCCTCGTTCGCCGAAGGCGACGGTACCCTGGTCAGCCAGGAGGGCCGTGCCCAGCGCTTCTTCCAGGTGTTCGACCCGCAGTACCTGGACAGCAGCATCCAGATCCACGAAGGCTGGCGCTGGATGCACGCCCTGCGTGCCACCCTGCTGAACAAGCCGGTCGACTGGACGCAACTGGACCACGTCACCAGCGCCTGTGCTGCTGCCGCGCCGCAACTGGCCGGCATTGTCAATGCCGCGCCAAGCGCCGCGTTCCGCATCAAGGGCATGAAGCTGGCCCGCGAGCCGCTGCGCTACTCCGGCCGTACCGCCATGCGCGCCAACATCAGCGTGCACGAGCCACGTACCCCGCAAGACAAGGACACCG
This sequence comes from Pseudomonas sp. NBRC 111127, assembly GCF_001320345.1. NCBI lineage: Bacteria > Pseudomonadati > Pseudomonadota > Gammaproteobacteria > Pseudomonadales > Pseudomonadaceae > Pseudomonas > Pseudomonas sp. NBRC 111127. The sequence goes on from NZ_BCBD01000110.1 coordinate 3,194, forward strand.
CGTTCGCCTTCTCCATGGAAGGCTACTCGGGCTCGGCCGAACCGCGCCAGCAGGTGCCGTTCGCCTGGTCGCCGGGCTGGAACTCGCCGCAAGCCTGGAACAAGTTCCAGGACGAGGTCGGTGGCCACCTGCGTGCTGGTGACCCGGGCGTGCGCCTGATCGAGTCGCAAGGCGACCGCCTGAACTGGTTCAGCGCCATTCCGGGCGCCTTCAACCCGGCCCGTGGCACCTGGACTGCCGTACCGTTCTTCCACCTGTTCGGCAGCGAAGAAAGCTCCTCGCGCGCCGCCCCGGTGCAACAGCGTATTCCGGCGGCCTACGTGGCCCTGGCCAAGTCCGAGGCCGACCGCCTGGGCGTCAACGAAGGTGCGCTGCTGAGCCTGACCGTTGCCGGTGTGGCCCTGCGCCTGCCGCTGCGTATCAATGAAGAGCTGGGCGCTGGCCTGGTCGCGCTGCCGAAAGGCCTGGCCGGCATTCCGCCTGCCATCTTCGGTGCACCCGTCGAAGGTCTGCAGGAGGCAGCACAATGAGCTGGTTCACCCCCGAAGTGATCGATGTGATCATCCAGGTCGTCAAGGCTATCGTGGTGCTGTTGGCCGTGGTGGTCTGCGGCGCGCTGCTCAGCTTCGTCGAACGCCGCTTGCTGGGCTGGTGGCAGGACCGCTACGGTCCGAACCGTGTCGGCCCGTTCGGCATGTTCCAGATCGCAGCCGACATGCTGAAGATGTTCTTCAAGGAAGACTGGAACCCGCCCTTCGTCGACAAGATGATCTTCACCCTGGCGCCAGTCGTGGCCATGAGCGCCCTGCTGATCGGCTTCTCGATCATCCCGATCACCCCGGGCTGGGGCGTCGCCGACCTGAACATCGGCCTGCTGTTCTTCTTCGCCATGGCCGGCCTGTCGGTCTACGCGGTGCTGTTTGCCGGCTGGTCGTCGAACAACAAGTACGCCCTGTTGGGCAGCTTGCGGGCTTCGGCACAGACCGTGTCGTACGAAGTGTTCCTGGGCCTGGCGCTGATGGGCGTGGTGGTGCAGGTGGGCTCGTTCAACATGCGCGACATCGTCGAGTACCAGGCGCAGAACCTGTGGTTCATCATTCCGCAGTTCTTCGGCTTCTGCACCTTCTTCATCGCTGGCGTGGCCGTGACTCACCGTCACCCGTTCGACCAGCCGGAAGCGGAACAGGAACTGGCCGACGGCTACCACATCGAGTATGCCGGCATGAAGTGGGGCATGTTCTTCGTCGGTGAGTACATCGGCATCATCCTCATCTCGGCGCTGCTGGTAACCCTGTTCTTCGGCGGCTGGCACGGCCCGTTCGGCATCCTGCCGCAACTGCCGTTCCTGTGGTTCGCATTGAAGACCGCGTTCTTCATCATGCTGTTCATCCTGCTGCGCGCCTCGATCCCGCGCCCACGCTATGACCAGGTGATGGACTTCAGCTGGAAGTTCTGCCTGCCGCTGACCCTGATCAATTTGCTGGTGACCGCTGCGCTCGTGCTCTACAACACGCCAGCCGTCGCGGCCCAGTGAGGATTTGACCCATGTTCAAGTATATCGGCGACATCGTTAAGGGCACCGGCACCCAGCTGCGCAGCCTGGCCATGGTGTTCTCCCACGGGTTTCGCAAACGCGACACCCTGCAGTACCCCGAAGAGCCCGTGTACCTGCCGCCGCGCTACCGCGGCCGCATCGTGCTCACCCGCGACCCCGACGGCGAGGAGCGCTGCGTAGCGTGCAACCTCTGCGCGGTGGCCTGCCCGGTCGGCTGCATCTCGCTGCAGAAAGCCGAAACCGAGGACGGCCGCTGGTACCCGGAGTTCTTCCGCATCAACTTCTCGCGCTGCATCTTCTGCGGCCTGTGTGAAGAAGCGTGCCCGACCACCGCGATCCAGCTGACTCCGGATTTCGAAATGGCCGAGTTCAAGCGTCAGGACCTGGTGTACGAGAAAGAAGATCTGCTGATCTCCGGCCCCGGCAAGAACCCTGACTACAACTTCTACCGTGTTGCGGGTATGGCCATCGCTGGCAAGCCGAAAGGCGCTGCACAGAACGAAGCCGAGCCGATCAACGTGAAGAGCTTGCTCCCATAAGGACAGAAAGATGGAATTCGCTTTCTACTTCGCATCCGGGATCGCCGTGGTGTCCACCCTTCGGGTGGTGACCGGCACCAACCCCGTGCACGCCTTGCTTTACCTGATCATTTCGCTGATTTCAGTGGCCATGATCTTCTTCTCCCTGGGTGCGCCGTTCGCCGGTGCCCTGGAAGTGATCGCCTACGCCGGCGCCATCATGGTGCTGTTCGTGTTCGTGGTGATGATGCTCAACCTCGGGCCGGCTTCGGTGGCCCAGGAGCGCGGCTGGCTCAAGCCCGGCATCTGGGCCGGGCCGGTCATCCTTGGCGCCCTGCTGCTGGCGGAGCTGCTGTACGTGCTGTTCGTCAGCCCGAGCGGCGCCGGCATCAGCGGTACCACCGTGGGCCCGAAAGCCGTGGGGGTCAGCCTGTTCGGCCCCTACCTGCTGGTGGTCGAACTGGCGTCGATGCTGCTGCTGGCGGCAGCTGTGACCGCCTTCCACCTGGGCCGCAACGAGGCGAAGGAGTAAATCATGGGTGCTATCCCTCTCGAACATGGCCTGGCAGTCGCCGGCATCCTGTTCTGCTTAGGTCTGGTTGGCCTGATGGTCCGCCGCAACATCCTCTTCGTGCTCATGAGCCTGGAAGTCATGATGAACGCCTCTGCCCTGGCGTTCGTCGTCGCCGGGGCCCGTTGGGTCCAGCCCGACGGCCAGGTGATGTTCATTCTGGTGATCAGCCTGGCAGCTGCCGAGGCCAGCATTGGCCTGGCCATCCTGCTGCAGCTGTACCGCCGGTTCCACACTCTCGACATCGATGCTGCCAGTGAGATGCGCGGATGAACCTTCTCTTCCTGACTTTCGTCTTCCCCCTCATCGGCTTCCTGCTGCTGTCGTTCTCGCGCGGACGGTTCTCGGAGAACCTGTCCGCGCTGATCGGCGTCGGCTCGGTAGGCCTGTCGGCGGCCACGGCCGCCTACGTCATCTGGCAATTCAACGTCGCCCCACCTGAAGGCGGCGCTTACAGCCAGTTGCTGTGGCAGTGGATGTCGGTGGACGGCTTCGCGCCGAACTTCACCCTGTACCTGGACGGCCTGTCGGTCACCATGCTCGGCGTGGTCACCGGTGTGGGCTTCCTGATCCACCTGTTCGCCTCCTGGTACATGCGTGGCGAAGCCGGCTACTCGCGCTTCTTCTCGTACACCAACCTGTTCATCGCCAGCATGCTGTTCCTGATCCTTGGCGATAACCTGCTGTTCATCTACTTCGGCTGGGAAGGCGTGGGTCTGTGCTCGTACCTGTTGATCGGTTTCTACTACAGCAACCGCAACAACGGTAATGCCGCGCTCAAGGCATTCATCGTCACCCGCATCGGCGACGTGTTCATGGCCATCGGCCTGTTCATCCTGTTCGCCCAGCTGGGTACCTTGAACGTGCAGGAGCTGCTGGTACTGGCACCACAGAAATTCCAGGCGGGCGACACCTGGATGGTGCTGGCAACGCTGATGCTGCTGGGCGGTGCGGTGGGTAAATCGGCCCAGCTGCCACTGCAGACCTGGCTGGCGGACGCGATGGCCGGCCCGACCCCGGTTTCGGCACTGATCCACGCCGCGACCATGGTGACTGCGGGCGTGTACCTGATCGCCCGTACCAACGGCCTGTTCCTGCTGGCACCCGACATCCTGCACCTGGTAGGCGTAGTCGGTGGCGTGACCCTGGTACTGGCCGGCTTCGCTGCGCTGGTGCAAACCGACATCAAGCGTATCCTCGCCTACTCGACCATGAGCCAGATCGGCTACATGTTCCTGGCCCTGGGCGTCGGTGCCTGGGACGCGGCGATCTTCCACCTGATGACCCACGCGTTCTTCAAGGCACTGCTGTTCCTGGCCTCCGGTGCGGTGATCGTTGCCTGCCACCACGAGCAGAACATCTTCAAGATGGGCGGCCTGTGGAAGAAACTGCCCCTGGCCTATGCCAGCTTCGTGGTCGGTGGCGCGGCCCTGGCCGCACTGCCGATCGTGACGGTAGGCTTCTACTCCAAGGACGAGATCCTCTGGGAAGCCTTCGCCAGCGGCAACACCGGCCTGCTGTACGCCGGCCTGGTGGGCGCGTTCATGACCTCGCTGTACACCTTCCGCCTGATCTTCATCGCCTTCCATGGCGAAGCCAAGACCGAAGCGCATGCCGGCCACGGCATCAGCCACTGGCTGCCGCTGGGCGTACTGATCGTGCTGTCGACCTTCATCGGTGCCTGGATCACCCCACCGCTGGCCGGCGTGCTGCCTGAAAGCGCCGGCCATGCCGGTGGCGCCGCCAAGCACGCGCTGGAAATCACCTCGGGGTCGATCGCCATTGCCGGTATCCTGCTGGCAGCCCTGCTGTTCCTGGGCAAGCGCAGCTTCGTCAGTGCGGTGGCCAACAGCAGCATCGGCCGCGTGCTTTCGGCCTGGTGGTTCGCTGCCTGGGGCTTCGACTGGATCTACGACAAGCTGTTCGTCAAACCTTACCTGCTGATCAGCCACATGCTGCGCAAGGATCCGGTTGACCGCGGCATTGGCCTCATCCCTCGCCTGGCTCGCGGCGGCCACGTCGCCATGAGCAAGACCGAGACAGGCCAACTGCGCTGGTACACCGCCTCGATCGCCGTTGGCGCAGTGCTGGTACTCGGCGCTGTGGTAGTGGCTGCGGTATGACCATGAACTTTGCGAACCTTGCGACCCTGCAAAAGGAAACGAACCCGTCATGATTTTGCCTTGGCTGATCCTGATCCCCTTCATCGGCGGCTTCCTGTGCTGGCTGGGTGAGCGCTTCGGCGCCACCCTGCCGCGCTGGATCGCGCTGCTGACCATGTCCCTGCTGCTAGGCATCGGCCTGTGGCTGTGGGCTCACGGCGATTACACCCTCGCCCCCGCACCTGGCGCCGAACCGGCCTGGGCCCTGGAATACAAAGTCCAGTGGATCCAGCGCTTCGGCATCAGCATCCACCTGGCCCTCGATGGCCTGTCGCTGCTGATGATCCTGCTTACCGGCCTGCTCGGTGTGCTGTCGGTCCTGTGCTCGTGGAAAGAAATCCAGCGTCACGTCGGCTTCTTCCACCTCAACCTGATGTGGATCCTGGGCGGCGTGGTCGGTGTGTTCCTGGCACTGGACCTGTTCCTGTTCTTCTTCTTCTGGGAAATGATGCTGGTGCCGATGTACTTCCTCATCGCGCTCTGGGGTCACAGCTCGGCAGATGGCAAGAAGACCCGGATCTACGCGGCGACCAAGTTCTTCATCTTCACCCAGGCCAGTGGCCTGATCATGCTGGTGGCGATCCTTGGCCTGGTCCTGGTCAACTACAACACCACCGGCGTGCTCACCTTCAACTACAGCGACCTGCTCAAGGCCCAGTTGCCTGCGGGCGTGGAATACCTGCTGATGCTGGGCTTCTTCATCGCCTTTGCGGTGAAGCTGCCGGTGGTGCCGTTCCACTCCTGGTTGCCTGACGCTCACGCCCAGGCGCCCACTGCAGGTTCCGTGGACCTGGCCGGTATCCTGCTGAAGACTGCGGCCTATGGCCTGCTGCGCTTCGCCCTGCCGCTGTTCCCGAACGCCTCGGCCGAGTTCGCGCCGATTGCCATGACCCTGGGCCTGATCGGCATCTTCTACGGTGCGTTCCTGGCTTTCGCGCAAACCGACATCAAGCGCCTGATCGCCTTCTCCAGCGTCTCGCACATGGGCTTCGTGCTGATCGGTATCTACTCCGGCAGCCAGCAGGCCCTGCAAGGCGCGGTGATCCAGATGCTGGCCCACGGCCTGTCGGCTGCCGCGCTGTTCATCCTGTCGGGCCAGCTGTACGAGCGCCTGCACACCCGTGACATGCGCCAGATGGGCGGCCTGTGGCACCGTATCGCCTACCTGCCCGCCATCAGCCTGTTCTTCGCCGCTGCCTCGCTGGGCCTGCCCGGCACCGGCAACTTCGTCGGCGAGTTCCTGATCCTGCTCGGCAGCTTCGTCCATGTACCGTGGATCACCGTGATCGCCACCACCGGCCTGGTATTTGGCTCGGTGTACTCGCTGATCATGATCCACCGCGCCTACTTCGGCCCGGCCAAGAGCGACACCGTACTGGCCGGCATGGACGGTCGCGAGCTGATCATGGTGCTGGGCCTTGCGGTCCTGCTGATCCTGCTGGGCGTGTATCCGCAGCCATTCCTCGACACCTCTGCCGCCACCATGAGTGGTGTGCAGCAGTGGCTCGGCTCCGCTTTCACTCAACTCGCTTCGGCCCGGTAAGAGCGCTATGGAATTCACCACTCAACACTTCATCGCATTGGCGCCGATGCTGATCACCACCATCACCACGGTGGTGGTGATGCTGGCGATCGCCTGGAAGCGCAACCACTCGCAAACCTTCCTGCTATCCACCGTGGGCCTGAACCTGGCGCTGCTGTCGATCCTGCCGGTGCTGAAGGTGGCACCGTTGGCGGTCACCCCGCTGCTGACCATCGACAAGTTCGCCTGCCTGTACATGGCGATCATCCTGGTGGCCACGCTGGCTTGCGTCACCCTGGCCCACGCCTACCTGGGCGAAGGCTCCAAAGGCTTCCCGGGCAACCGTGAAGAGCTCTACCTGCTGCTGCTGATGTCGGCACTCGGTGGCCTGGTGCTGGTCAGCGCCAACCACCTGGCGGGGCTGTTCATCGGCCTGGAGCTGCTGTCGGTGCCGGTCTACGGCCTGGTGGCCTATGCGTTCTTCAACAAGCGCTCGCTGGAAGCCGGTATCAAGTACATGGTGCTGTCGGCCGCCGGGTCAGCGTTCCTGCTGTTCGGCATGGCCTTGCTGTACGCCGACGCCGGCAGCCTGAGCTTCGACCAGATCGGCAAGGCCCTGGCGGCTACCAGCATGCCAAGCCTGGTGGCCCAACTGGGCCTGGGCATGATGCTGGTCGGCCTGGCCTTCAAGCTGTCGCTGGTACCTTTCCACCTGTGGACCCCGGACGTGTACGAAGGCGCCCCGGCGCCGGTTGCCGCGTTCCTGGCAACCGCCAGCAAGGTCGCGGTGTTCGCCGTGGTCGTGCGCCTGTTCATGCTCTCCCCTGCTGCCAGCAGCGGCGTGCTGAGCACCGTACTGGCGGTCATCGCCGTTGCCTCCATCCTGGTCGGTAACCTGCTGGCGCTGACCCAGAGCAACCTCAAGCGCCTGCTCGGTTACTCGTCCATCGCCCACTTCGGTTACCTGCTCATCGCCCTGATCGCCAGCAAGGGCCTGGCCCTGGAAGCCATGGGCGTGTACCTGGTCACCTACGTGATCACCAGCCTGGGCGCCTTCGGGGTCATCACCCTGATGTCCTCGCCCTATGGCGGCCGTGACGCCGATGCCCTGTACGAATACCGCGGCCTGTTCTGGCGCCGCCCGTACCTGACTGCAGTGCTGACCGTGATGATGCTGTCGCTGGCGGGCATCCCGCTGACCGCCGGTTTCATCGGCAAGTTCTACATCATCGCCACCGGTGTCGAGTCGCACCTGTGGTGGCTGGTTGGTGCCCTGGTGATCGGCAGCGCCATCGGCGTGTACTACTACCTGCGTGTCATGGTCACCCTGTACCTGGTCGAGCCGAACCTGCGTCGCCACGACGCACCGCTGAAGTGGGAGCAGCGCACCGGTGGCGTCATGCTGCTGGCCATCGCCATTCTTGCTTTCGTACTGGGTGTGTACCCGCAACCCCTGCTGGAAATGGTCCAGCAAGCCGGCCTGCAACTGATCGGCTGATTGCCCTGGCAATGAAAACACCCCGCTGATGCGGGGTGTTTTTTTATGTGCGTGTTTTAGGTCGCTGAGCATGCCAGCTCATTCACCACGGCTACCCAGCCCTGCGCCCGGCAGGGCCGCCTTGCGCAAATCACCATTGGCTGAAGGCAGGTAGACTTCCGGGTTGGGCATGCCGCTGGGCGACAGTTCATGGGTCATTTCGAATTCGGCACGTACCGACCAGCCACAGGCCTCGGTTGTGCATTGCAAATAAGCAATGCGCAGGAAAATATGGCGACCTTCACTGGTGCGGATGCGCATCCTGCTGTGGCAGTGCGGGCAGACAAGCTTGTAGGTACTCACGGCAAGTACCTGCAAGCACTGTTCAGGTTCAACTTCAGTGAGAATGCTCGCCGGAGTGTGTCAGTATTGGCCACAAAATCGGGACTATTCTTCAGTTTGGTGTTTCTCATTGCAGAAATGCTCCTTAAAACGCAGGGCTGTATTCATAACGAGTAGTTTAAGCCCATGGAATATCATTAAACCAGTCATGGATATTTGTTATGAGTACTCACGTACTGGCTGCGGTGCTCACGCGGCTCAAGCTTCTAACTGGCGCGCAGTCCGACGCCGATCTTTCGCGGGCACTGTCGGTGAGCCCGCAGACGCTCAGCAGCTGGAAGGTGCGCGATAGCATTCCCTATTCCCTTTGCATCGAGATCGCCAGGCAACATGCCTGCTCGCTGGACTGGCTTCTGCTCGGCCATGGCGAACAGGCCCCGGCAAGCCGGGGCCTGACGGGTTGGGAAGCCGATGTGCTCGAACGCCTGCGCACCTTGTCGCCCAGCGACCGCCAAGCCATCTTGCTGTTCATCGAAGACAAGCAGCGAATCCGGCAACTGGAACAGCGGTTGAGCGAGCTGGCAGGTTAACCCCGCTTACGCCAGCGCTGGATCAGTTCACGCGGGTCGAGGGTGTCGACCAGCACCATGACCTTCAGGCTGACCGGAATGACGATTACCGCTGCCACAAAACCGGCCATGCCACGTGACAGCAAGGGCACCGACTCCGAAATCAGCGGCTCGAACAAATGGCCCACGCCTACGGTGACGAACACCAGCAAGAGTTTCTTGGCCAGTGTCAGCCGCTTGGCGGTGTTGGTGATCAACCGGTCGCGTGCGGCACTGACCAGCAACGCCCCCAGCAGCGCGGCGAACAACACATTGCCATCCACCCCCAGCATCTGCGCCAGGGTTGAACCCAAGTGGTCGCAGAACCATTGTTCAGGCATGTTTCAGCCCTCGTCGCGGTCCAGCCAGGCAAGGCACGGAACCCAAGGTATGCAGGATCGCGGCTTCGACAAAACGGGTGTAACACACGTGCAAGGCGCGCCCATGGTCATGCCCGGCCACGTCCTCGAGGCGTTGGTAGCCCCGCTCACGCAGCGCCGCTCGCCAGCGGGCGAACTCGCTTGCCGCAGCAATCACGGCACAGCGCGCGGCCACCTCCAGCGCCGCATCACTGACTGGCTGCTGCAGCTTCAGGCGTTCATGCAACCTGCCCAAGTCCACCTGCGGCCAGAACGGGTCGTGGCTATCGGCAATGCGTGGTAGGCGATCGGTACTCATGCGTCACCTCCTCATTGCTCGGCCAGCATGCCGTAACGAATAGCCTTGATCACTGCAGCTACCCGGGTGGGCACATCGAATTTGCGCAGGATGTTGGACACGTGGAAATTCACGGTCGACTCCTTGCACGCCAGGATCTGCCCGATTTCCCAGGAACTCTTGCCATAGGCGCACCACAGCAGCACCTGCTGTTCACGTGGTGTCAGGCGCACCGGGGCGTCCGCCGGAGGGTGCTGCGAATGTCGAGCGTTGTCGGTCATGTTTGAACTCCACGGGTGAGTGAGCACGGCACGCTTGCCGATCTGCGTTCACCTTACGAAGCCCGGGCGGCAGCCTCCATCGCCGCCGCTTGTAAAGAACTTTCGTACAAAAGCGTCTGACGAAAGCAGCGGGAAAATGAGTGCTTTTCTTCGTGCTCCCGGCGGCATTTCGCTCGTCTCAACGCCGTTGTCCATTCGCTTTTCGCCTGGAGTCGTACAATGCGTCGCGTTATGCCCCTGTCATCCTGCCTGGGCCTGCTGGCTGCCATGGGCGCCACCCAGCCCGCCGTGGCGGCACCCTCGGTCGAGCTCGACCAGGTTCTGATCACCGACGAGGAGCAGACCGAACTGACGGCCGCCACCCAGCGCCTGCGCGAAATACCGGGCGCCAGCAACCTGGTGGACATGCAACGCGTCGGCCAAGGCCGGGTGGCCAGCAACCAGGACGTGCTGGCCTACCAGCCCGGTGTGTTCGCACAATCGGCAGGCAACGACGGGATCAAGTTGTCAATCCGCGGCTCAGGCCTCAATCGTGCCCCGGGGGCACATGGCTCTGGCATCTACACGATGTTCGACGGGCTGCCATTGACCGGCCCGGGGGGCACCCCCTACGAGCTGTTCGAACCCTTGTGGCTAAGCCGCGCCGAAGTGTTGCGCGGCGCCAACGGCTTCGATCAGGGCGCGCTGGCACTGGGTGGCGCGATCAACTACGTCACCCACACTGGCTATGACGCTGCACCGCTGCAGGTACGCTACGAGGTGGGCAGCCGCGGCTACCAGCATCGGCATATCAGCTCGGGCCAGGTGCTGGGCAACCTCGACTACTACGTCGCGTTGACCGATGCCGAATACGACGGTTACCAGGCTCACAGCAGCGGCAGTGCCAAGGGCGTGGCTGCCAATGTCGGCTACCGCTTCAACCCCAACCTCGAAACGCGCTTCTACCTGCGCTACCGGGAAACCGAGAACGAACTGGCCGGGCGCCTGACCAAGGACCAGATCAAGCACCACCCTCGGGCGGCCAACCCGGCCTACCTGGCCCGTGACGATAGCCGCCCGCAACCGGGCAGCACCTGGGTAGGCAACAAGACTACCTTCTACCTCGACGATGACGCGCGGGTGGAAGCCGGCCTGGTCTACCACGACTACCCCATGGACCTGCGCGAAGGGCCGATGCGCCTGAAGGTGGCCTATACCGACGTCAGCGGCACGCTCAACTATTCGCGCCGCGACAGCCTGTACGGCCACGAGAGCAAGACCACTCTCGGCTGGCGCACCACCAAACACCTGCCCAACAGCGGCGCCTCGCAGTTCGCCCGCTCTGGTGATGTGTTCGGTGCAAGGACTCGGGACTTCACCTACCAGGGCTCCGATACCGTGCTGCATGCCGGCAATGACCTGGAACTGGTGCCCAACCTGTGGCTGACCACCGGCCTGGCCATGATCTACACCCGGCGTGAAAGCGACGTCACCTACCCTGCCGAGGGCGGCAAAGTGAGCATGCATGACTGGGATTACGCCCCCCGTGTGGGCTTGCGCTACGACCTTCGGCCGGACCTGCAGGTGTATGGCAACCTCAGCCGTTCGGTCGAGCCGCCACACCCCTGGTCGCTGATCTGGAGCGCACCGAATACTGGCGGCAAACAGATCCAGCCGATCGAAATGCAGAACCAGACTGCAACCACCCTGGAAGTGGGCGCACGTGGCGATTCGGCCATCGGCCGCTGGGACCTGGCCTGGTACTACGCACAGGTGCGCCACGAACTGCTCGCCGTGGAAGTGGTGCCGAACTTCACCTCCGAGTTCAATGCCAGCGCCACGGTGCACCAAGGTGTGGAAGCCGGCCTCGTCAGCACCTTGTGGGAACGCGCAGGCACGGGCAAGTTGAGCCTGCGCCAGGCCTATACATTCAGTGACTTCCACTACCGCGATGACGAGGCGTTCGGTGACAATCGCCTGCCCGGCATCCCCATGCATTATTATCAGGCCGAGCTGCGCTACGACTGGCCGAACGGTTTCCATGCCGGGGTGAGTACCCAGCTGGCATCCAAGGTTCAGGTGGACTACGCCAACAGCTACCACGCTGATGAATATGCCCTGCTCGGCGCGCGCATCGGTTGGGATTCACCCCGCCAGGACTGGCAAACCTGGCTGGACCTGCGCAACCTCACCAACCAGCGTTATGCAGCGACGGTGACGCCCGCCTACAACGATGCCGGTAATGACAATGCGCGCTCCACCCCGGGCGAAGGCTTCAGTGTATACGCCGGGGTTTCCTACAGCTTCCGCTGACGCATGGCGCCCCTTGCAGCAGCGGGCCAGGCCACTGCGGCAAGGGGCATCCCACGAGTGGGTTGGCGGATCAGACCGACCGGTTCAGCTTCACCCATGAAGCAAACTTGTCGATGAAGGCCTGCAGGAATGGCCGGGTCTTTTCGTTGAGCTTGCCCGACTCGTCGAACAGGTTGGCGGCACCGCCAATGTAGGCTTCGGGCATCTGCATGCACGGCATGTCCAGAAATACCAGCGCCTGGCGCACGGCATGGTTGGCACCAAAGCCGCCGATAGCCCCTGGCGAAACGCTCACCACCGCGGTGGGCTTGCCGCTCCAGGCACTGTGCCCGTAAGGCCGGGAGCCAACGTCAATGGCGTTTTTCAGGCAGCCCGGGACCGAGCGGTTGTATTCAGGGGTGACGAACAGCACGGCATCGCTGCGCCGAATTTCATCGCGAAACCGTTTCCAGGACTCGGGAGCACCCTCGGCCTCGACATCCTCGTTGTACAGCGGCAGATCGCCAATTTCGACGATTTTCAGGGCAAGGCTGGACGATGCCAGCTCCGCAAGTGCGCGAGCGACCTTACGGTTGTAGGACTCCTTGCGCAAGCTACCGACAACAACCGCAACCGAATACACCTGGCTCATGGCAATTTCCTACCTATACGGGTTAAAGGACGTTGTAGTTATAGATGACCGTTTCTCGCCGCTTTGGTTTTTTTTCATCGACGCGAAAACTTCCAGCCCTCCTGCACGGTCTATGACTACAGACATTTCCTACGTATTTCAGAGGTTTCCACCCAAATGGCAGCAGTAATGGTCGGCCAATTCCACGCCCGTGACGCCGAAGGCCGCATCTACCCCGTGCACGAGTTTCAGGAGTCGACCCTGCAACTTGACGGCAGCACGCTGGGCGCCCCCATCACCACCTACCGCCTGGCCATCGGCGACAAGGTCAATTACCTGGGTGAAAACCGCTTCGAGCTGGCGCGCAGCGGTGTCGAGCTTATTCGCATTCCGTGAAGCAAGCCTTGGCGCATGGCCGGTGATGGATGACCGGCAGCAGCAAGACAGATAGCCACAATCAGCCGGCAGCTGACTCGGTCAGCACCTGCCACATCGAAGGCCCGCCTGCCGATTTGGCTATGGCTGCCAACCGCTCGGCATGCGCTTCCAGCTCTTGGGCATTGGCCATGATCACGCGCCCCGGCGCTCGCCCGGTGATCCGGCGGATTTCGCTGCCGCCGCCAGCCTGCCCGTCACCTTCGGCATCCGCCCCATGGCCGGCCAGCGACAGGCTGGTCTGGCCACCGGTCATCGCCAGGTAGACGTCGGCCAGCAGTTCCGAGTCGAGCAGTGCGCCGTGCAGCTCGCGACCCGAGTTGTCGATATCGTAGCGTTTGCACAGCGCATCGAGGCTGTTGCGCTGCCCCGGGTGGCGCGAACGCGCCAGCAGCAAGGTGTCGAGAACGGTGCAGTACTGCGACACGTCCGCGCGATGCTGCTGGCCCAGCAAGGCGAATTCGTTGTTGATGAAGCCTACGTCGAACGCCGCGTTGTGGATGACCAGCGTGGCGCCCTGGATGAACTCGAAGAATTCATCGGCTACATCGGCGAAGCGCGGCTTGCCGACCAGGAACGCGTCGGTGATGCCGTGGACGTTGATCGCCCCCTCGTCGCTTTCGCGGTCCGGCTGCAGGTAGACATGGAAATGCCGCCCGGTCAGCCGCCGGCCGATCACCTCGACACAGCCGATTTCGATGATCCGGTGACCTTCGCCAACCGGCATACCCGTGGTCTCGGTATCGAGAATCACGTACCGTTTATCTTGCTGCTGCTCCACGCCGGGCGCTCCAACTTGCATCAGTTACAAAGCGGCGATTGTACCCCAGCTCAACGCTGGGCGCGCACCTCATCGACCCCTCGGTTGGCCAACTGGTCGGCCCGTTCGTTGCCGGGGTGGCCGATGTGCCCGCGTACCCACTTCCAGGTGACCTTGTGGCGGTTGACCTGCTCATCGAGCAGTTGCCACAGGTCGGCGTTTTTTACCGGCTCCTTGGCCGCGGTTTTCCAGCCGCGCTTCTTCCAATTGACCATCCACTCGTTGATGCCCTTCATCACATATTGCGAGTCGGTGGTCAGCACGACTTCGCATTCACGCTTGAGCGACATCAGCCCCTGGATCGCCGCCATCAGCTCCATGCGGTTGTTGGTGGTTTCACGTTCGCCGCCCCACAGTTCCTTCTCGACGCCCTTGTAGATCATCAGCACCCCCCAGCCACCCGGGCCAGGGTTGCCCTTGCAGGCACCATCGGTAAACATTTCGACGCTATCGCTCATGTACCACTCTTGAATTCAGTGCTTGTCAGTTTCAGGGTTGGCTGCCGTGCGGTTGACCTTGGCCAGCGGCAGCGGCAGCAGCTTGCCCATGGGCTCGCGACGCTGCTGACGCAGGGGCCGCAGCCCTACCACCATCTTGCGCGCCACCAGCAGGTAGACCCCACCACCGGCACCTTGCCAGCCGCCGGCCAGCCGCTCCCAGCCTTGCAGGCGCTGCTGCCAGGCCGGTGAGGCAAGCGGCGGACGATAGCACCCGAAGCGGCGTTTCTCCAGCGCGAAGCCCAGCAGGTTGAGCCAGTCGCCAACCCGCGACGGCGAGATGCAGCGCGCCTTGCGCAAGGCGCCATGGCTGAAGAAATGGCGCATGCCCCAACTGCTCCACGGGTTGATGCCCACGATCAGCAAGTGCCCGCCCGGGCGCACGGCACTGGCTGCCTCGCGCAGCAGGCCATGCGGCGACAGGCAGAAGTCCAGGCCATGCTGCAGCACCACCACGTCGGCAGCATGCTCGCTCAGCGGCCAGGCCTGTTCCTCGCAGACAATTTCAACCCCCGGCAACGGCGCACCAAGACGCACATTGCGCTGCACCTGGGGTGCCTGGGGCGGTGCTTCGGCGCAGGGCCCGTAATGCACCAGGTAACCGCC
>NZ_BCBD01000111.1:0-18143 GCF_001320345.1 Pseudomonas sp. NBRC 111127
TTGAACCAAGTATCGCCGGATGCCCGTTATGACAGTGACAATACTGCGGCGCTGGTAAGGGGGCGGCAAGAGGAAATCCTTGACCGGGCCAAAGCCAAACGTGCCGCACAGGGTGACCCGAAATCGAATGCAGATTTCAAGCGGGACAAACGTGCCAAGCGTGCGACCGAAGCTCAGACCGAGCGCGATTCCCATACCGCTGATCTGAATCAGCTACGCGTTGTGGATCACACGCCCCTTGCGGGAGAAAATTCTAGGCCAGTCACCGGCAGGCCCAGTTCCACAAGAAGCGCGGCGTTTCTGAAACTGGTAGTCAGCGAGGGTAGCGAGACAGAGACATGAACGATTTGACCTTCTCCCCCGCAGAATATATTCCTACAGGCATGCCTCAATATGATGGCAACCCGCTGATTGAATGCTTGCCTAGAATTCTCTCGGATGTTGATGTGGTGAGGCGTGTTGGGAACCTTCCGCCGAAGCCCGACGAGGCCGAACGAGCGTTGCCACCGAAGCTTCGCGGCCATGGGATCAACCGGCTCAAAGATGTTGTGGTTCCATTCGAAATCCACTTGCGCCTCGAAGACCTATTCAGCCAGCTGATCCGCTACGGCTATTCGGGCCGCAATCCGCTGTTGGCCTCATCTGTTAGGCATCGATTGCCTTCCTCAGCAGATGCCAAGCGCCATGGATTCATGTCCACCGCTGAGACGATGACCCTGATTGGCTTGAGTGGTATGGGCAAGACCACAGCGCTTAATTCCATAGCAAGGCTTTATCCGCAGGTGATCAGTCACAGCAGATATAAAGACGCGATTCTCATCGAAACCCAGGTTGTGTGGCTAAAGATTGAGTGCCCTCACGATGGCTCGTTGCGCGGTTTTTGCGCAGCATTCTTCTCTGCACTGGACGCTGCGTTAGGTGTCGAAAAATACTCTCGCAGGGGCGGTGCCGCCAACAGCATCAGCGTAATGCTCCAGCACATCAGTCAGCTGTGCAAAACCTTTTTTATCGGTGCTTTGATAATTGATGAAATGCAGCATCTTTGCTCGTCGCGAGGGGGGCAGGATCGGGAAAAGTTACTGAATTTCTTCGTAACTTTATCCAATGATGCGGGCGTTCCGCTTGTCTATGTAGGGACCAACGCAATGCTTCCGCTTTTTTCTGGTGTGTTGCGTAATGCCCGAAGAGCGGCGGGGATGGGACCAATCGCCTTTGACCGTTTCAGCGAAGACGATCCGTTTTGGCATCACTTGGTGTCCCAACTCTGGGCCTATGACTGGACGGAATCTTGCGCTCCCCTGACGAGTGACCTCCTGTCCAAGATCTATGATCTCACCCAGGGCAATACAGATTTCCTAGCGAAACTGCTTATGCTTGCGCAGCGTCATGTTATTTGGGAAGGAATCGACGCCATTACGCCAGCCGTGCTTCAGCAGGTGTATGACAATCAAATGAGGCTTTTGCACAAGCCCATCGAGGCCCTTCGAAGCGGTGATCCTCTTCAGATTGCTGATTTCGAGGACATGATGCCTACAAAAGACCAAATCGCTCAGATGATGAGCTACGACTTGGCTCGCCGGGCGGACCGGGCTCATCTTTCGCTACTTACACAGACCGCAATAGCACCTTCACCTCTAGCAAAGGAAAAATCGGTGCCGAAGGCTCCGAGTCGTACGGTCGTACCGGTTGCTGACGGCGCGTTAACTAACGTGCATTTTTCGAAGGACGAAGACCTTCAGGCTCAGCTCGAACAGCGCGGCTGGGTGGATAGGGATTCTTCCTGGTAATTTGACGCAGGGGAGCTCAGGGCAGTGGCTAACCTTCTGTTCTTCCCCCAGCCGTTTCCGGATGAGTCGCTCTATAGCCTGGCCGTGCGCTATCACAAGCTAGCAGCGAATCAGGGATACCGAGCGACCAGCCAAGAGCTGTTCGGTAGCTACTCGCGTACCTGCGGTTCCATCCTGCCGTGCTGCTTAGAGGCTCTGTCTGAACGTCTCAGAGGCGCCTTCTCTGTAGGAGAGCTGATCGAGCGCTTCACGCTTTTACCGCTTTTTCTGCCTTTTTTGGACGACGAGAAGGGCCGCGATGCTGCCGTTCTAATGGGAGGTAATCGAGGTACAGGCCTCAAGATGGCCTTGGGCATTACAGCATCGCGTTTCCTCCAACACGCCTCGTTTAGGTATTGCGAGAGCTGCGTCAGAGAGGACATTCTGGAGTGCGGCTCAGCTTATTGGCATCGTATTCACCAAGCATCGGGCACTTGCATTTGTCCACGCCACAGCGAAGTACTACAGGCGATTAGATTCCCCGGATGGTCAGATTGGCGTTGTATGTTGCTTCCGGGGGAATCTGCTGGAACGCCGGTTATGGACTGTGGTGACCACAGCGGGGCCGTTGCCATTGCCCACATGCAGCTGTGGGGGCTAGACCATCCCAATGAGATGAAAACGATTCTGGCTGGAAATTTGCTCAGGAACCGTTTGGACGAGATGGGTTTTATCAGGTCTGGACGAATTAGAGAGCAGATGCTGAGAGATTTTTTAACCAGGCGACTTCGGTGCAGTCCTAGCGCCGCCGAATTCGAAGAAATGGTTCGATCCGCTGAGTGGGTCTTTCAGATATTGCGGCGACAAGGTCGAACCGTGCAGCCTTTCAAGTTCTATTTTCTCTGCTGGCTCCTTGATCTAGAGCTGGAGCACCTGAAGACCTACCGTCTAGAGGACGTTAATCGCGCTGGTATTGTGGTCCGGCCTGATGAACCGAATAACCTCATCCCTGACGATGACCTTCACGCCCGGCGAATAGCGTTTGCGAAGAGTACGAATCTCAAATGTCATGACAAGCCGGGCTATCAGTGGTTGTACCGCCACGACAGGGAATGGTTGGCCCGTTATGTTGCTGGGAACCCCTACCACAGAGACCGAAGAATTTTGATCGATTGGCAATCCAGGGACTCGGCCCTTGCGTTGGAGCTCGCTAAAGCGAAGACGATGATTCTTTCTGTAGACGGAAAGCCTCAGCAGGTCACCCGCGCTGCTCTATGTAGGCGTGTCCTAAACGCTCATGCTTTCCTCAAGATGCCGGACCACTTTCCGATGAGCACTAGGTTGATGGCGGGTTTACTTGAGTCTACTCATGACCATCAGCTACGTAAAATCCGGTGGGCAATTCGAGAATACTCGCTGACTGAAAACTGTGCGATGAGTGTTTTATACCGTTATGCAGGAATAAGAATATCTCGCGTATCCGAAGATGAAGTCTTTACGCAGATACGTGACGATATGGATTAGTTTTCATGGCTTCGTGCAAAAGTTTATTGAATATGACTGTTTTCTTCTCCCGCAGCACGTCTTGCTCATCCTTATTATTTAGCAAGTTGAAATAATTTTCAGCGGTGTGGCATCCAAGAAACACATAGATAGGATATTTGTCGCTGGTAGAGATACTGACATGGGTGAGTCTCGAAGTTATGCCCATTTCTTCGTTGATCAGTTTGGAAATATTCAGCTGGGTTTTTTCGAATGCGCTAGTTCGATTTATCATGAGGCTTGCATATGCGACAAAGTCTGCCATTCCATCCTTGATCATAGGGCCGCTATAGTCCAAAAGGTCTGCGACAAATTTGGCATACATATGACGGTTTGATCCGAATTCTCGCTTTTGACGTTTTGACCATGTGTTAAGCTTGCTGCACTTGGCTAGGTGATTAATCTCGTGCTTTTTCATTGGTATTGAGCAGGTCGGACATGTCTCGATTAGAGCGCAGGCATGAGTACTGCACACCTGTACGGAACCCAATACGTGCCTGCGATGAATATAGGGGCTTCCGCAATTATCCAAGTCTTCGCGAACACAATCTGGACAAACCTTTTCCCAAGTTTTCGGTGTGACGATTGCGGTCGCTCGATGACGCCCGAGGGCAGCTATCATAGGATACAAAGTGTGATCGCTTAAGGCTAGGTCCGAAATCTTGTGCTCGTCTAGCAGCTTTGGGTAATAGAATTCTTGATGCGGCCGCCACTCTGTTTGCAACTTCCCCAAAGTCTTATTAATTCCGAACCCAATACGAGGTTTCGCTTTTATATAGAAATCTTCAGTTTTCAACGATTTAATGCCTAGGAGCTCATTGCCGCGCTTAAGCGCAGATGCGATATATTCTCCAGGTAATGGTGTGAAAATTTTCATGCAATGATGTTCTGGAAGACGAGTGGTATGGCATTTTAGTTAGAAGACACCGGTACTGCATACACATTAGTGATCGTTTTGGGCTAAGGTGTGAAGGTTAAAGGGCGTCGGGCGTGCTTGGGAATCAAATTCGATCTAGTCTGACAGCCAACGCACAAGAGGAGGTCGATGCAATGAATCCTACAAGCACGCCCCCACCTGTTGAATCGCAGGCTTTTGCACCAACGTTCCACTTGGTTCATACCGACCTTGATGAGTTGAGCCAGCTGGAGCTCCTGCGTCTTGTCCAAACAGGATTTTTTTTCAGCGACGTGAAATGCATGGTCGAGTCCTCAAGCCTATTCAAGGCTCGTAACCTCGTCAGGCGAATCACAGGAATATCGACCAGAAGCGTTCACCGTCTGAGCCATTCCGTTCAGGCCCATCGCCTGGATGCCCAGCAGAGCGCGGTGGCGTTTCAATATGCGAAAGGACTGGAGCTTGCGTCGAAGGTATTTGGCTCTCAGATGCTCGCGGAGCAGTGGCTTTGTCGGCCGTGCGGCCGTTTGATGGGGTTTGTACCCTTCGAGATGCTCGACACGTCGCTCGGATTCAGCGTGGTAGCGGACTATCTTGAGCGTCTTCGCCTGGGTGTCTATCAGTAGTGTGCCTGAGGGGAATTGGTATGCCGTGTAGACGCAACGCTACCTCCATCTGCAAGCCGGACTTACAACCTTGTAATCCCCGTATCACTCAATTGACAGCGACAAAATCCTAATCTTCAGTCACGTCTATTGGAGTGATTGAAATGAAAGTCATCAAAAGCATCGCGGCCATCCTGGCCATAGTGGCCTCCTCAACCGCGCTCGCCGAAGGAGGATCCGACCGTCTATACGGGAAGATGATTCAGGCCAATGAGCAAGCTATGCGAGCTTATGCGGCCGTCAATGATATGAAGCCACCGGAGGTGATCCATTATCGCTACGGGATGCGGCTCGACGTGGCGAGAGTAATCAGCATGACATCGACCAAGGCGAGCTGTGACGTGATGCCAGCACAGATGAACTACGAGGATTCCAATGGAGACCTGAAAATCCTTGAGTACCGGACCGCTGGTATCGGTTGCCGGGGCCAGAACTGAGCACTGATCGAGCGGGCAGGACTTACGCTGATAAAAAGCCGGGTTGAAGCGTCAATTCCGGCGATTGATCGCCTGGTTACCGGCTTTCATGACTGGTGGAGTACGATGAGAATTGGTAGCTCAGGCAGGACAGCCCAATGACTCAATCAGCGCGCACCACGGTCAAGTGCCTTGATCCCGGCGACGGCTCCGGCGATGTGATTGTGGAACTACCCGACGACATTCTGAGCGAGCTCGGGGTCACGACGGGCGACAGACTCTCCATCGAGCTTATCAACGGCGATATCGTACTCAAGCCAGTCCGCGAGCGCCGTGAATCTGATTAGCTACGCTTTGCAGGCCCTCTGTGTCGTCGTGTTGAGCTGATGAAACTTTCTAGCGGGGATTTATGGGACGGCAGTCAGCCTACTGCCGTCCTTCTGGTCGGTGGGTTATTTGGCTGGATAGTTGGCGACTACTTGGTCCTCGCCGCTTTTGGTCAAACCAATAACCTGGTAGGCATGGCTTACACCATCAACCTCCATGCCTGGGGATCCAGCTGGCATTCCTGGCACGGCGATCCCTACCAGATCGTTCCGCTCCTTGAGTTCTCGAATCTGCTCAGCTGGCACGTGACCTTCAACAAACTTTCCGTCAATCACGGCTGTGTGGCAGGAGGCTAACCGTGGCGCTACGCCCAGCTTCTGTTTCACTGCGCTCATGTCCGTCTCAACATGGTCGGTCACTTTGAAACCATTGGCTTCCAGGTGCGCGATCCACTTCTTGCAGCAACCGCAGTTCGCATCTCGGTGAACGTCGATGGACAATGACTCTGCGGCGTAGGCCGCCGAGGCCACCAGCAGCCCAGCGATTGCGGCTAGCCGAACGAGTATCCGGTTAGTTGGCATGAGTGTGCTCCTTACCGTCTTTGTGAACATGCGTCTTTGTCGACGATTTCGGGTGGGCGTCCGAATGGGCTTCGGCCGCATTGTGGTCACCGTGATGATCTGCCGCTTGGGCGGCGCCTGCGGGTGCAGCTCCATGGTCGTGAGCTGTCTGAGCATGGTCGTCATCTGCCGCTTCGTCGTGATCGCCACGCTCGGCATGACCGCTCCCGCCGTGCTGGCCCTCATGATTATGCATATCGCTTTCACCGCCGCCGTGCTGATGGCCGCCGCTCGTGGCCACCAACGCCTTGTACTGCTCAGAATTCATTTGGGGCAGTTGGTCAAGGAACGCGACTATTCCCCAGATGTACTCATCACCCATGCTCTTGCCCCAGGCGGGCATGCCGGTGGCTTTGATGCCGTGCTTGATCGTCCAGAATGCGGCAGCCGGATCGTCTCCGACACCCACCTTGGTGAGGTCAGGTGGCGACGGGTATAGCGCTTGGCTGAGTTCTGTCTTTCCAACGCCAGGGGCGAGGTGGCACCCAATGCACATGGCGTTGTAGTTGCCTGCGCCTGCCTTGATCAACGCAGCGTTCTTCAGGTCAGGCACTTCAATGTCTCGCGCTCGAACCTCAATCGACCGGTCGCGAGCCATGGCGAGAAACGAATGGACAGCCGGGAAGTGAGGATCATCGGCGCCGACATTCACCAAGCCGAAATACGCGGTGCCCAATACCGCAGCACTTCCGACAGCACCGGCCACAAGCAGCGTTGTAATTGTTCTTTTCATGTTGGAATTCTCAGAACCACATCCTGATACCGGCAACGAAGCGTGCCTCATCAACATCTCCACCCTCGTCTCGGATGAAGTCAGCGGTGTTGCCGTAGGAGCGGCTCCAGGTAACGCCTATGTACGGGGCAAACTGGCGGACGATTTCATACCGTAGACGCAGCCCGACTTCGGTATTGGCCAGACCCGATCCAACACCGCGCTCAGGATCGTTCTTGCCATAGAAGTTCGCCTCAGCCGTGGGCTGCAAAATCAAGCGATTGGTCAGCAGGATGTCGTATTCGCCTTCAAGACGCGCAGCAGTCTGGCCGTTTTCGCCGATGAACGCCGTAGCTTCGGCCTCGAAGTCATACAAGGCCATGCCCTGAATACCAAAGGCTGCCCAGGTCTGCGGTGATTCCGGTTTGAAATCCTGACGGACCCCGGCGACCACGTCCCACCAAGGACTGACCGAGCGCCCGTATAGCAGTTGCAGCTCAGCATCTTCGGTTACCCCGTTGGTGCGCTCGCCTTCCGACCGAACCCAGAGTCGATTGATGTCGCTACCTACCCAGCCAGATGCATCCCAAGCCAGGGTGCTGCCCTCATCGGCGTCCTGGTATTCGAGCTGGTCCAACAGAAAGAAGCTGTTGATTCCGCTGTCGTGCACCTGGTGGCCACCCAAAGGCGGAAAGGCTGCCTCGCGGTCGGCATCAGTGAGCACTGGAATCGGCGTGCGGCTCGTTGTGGTCGGAGAAGTCGCTGAACCAGGATTCATCTGGGAATGGTCCATGCCCTTCATCGAACCGTGATCCATGCCCTTCATGTTTCCATGGCCCATTTTGCTGTGGTCCATCTTGCTATGGTCCACCGGGCTGGATTTGCTCTGGCTTTGAGCATGCCCCATCTGGCTGTGATCAACAGGGGCAGGCTGTTTCTGCTGTTTGCTCATCCCCATCTTGCTGTGATCCATCGCCGGCATCGATTCGGACGGAGCAGCATCCATTTGCATGGAACCGTGCCCCATTTTCGAATGATCCATGCCCGAGTGATCCATTTCTTCAGCGGCGAAGCTGGGCGTTACGCCCAGCATGCCGATTGAAACAGTCAGGGCCAGCAGCGAAGGCCGCCCAAGGCTATTGACCATCTTTCCCTGCCTTAGCTTTGTCGCTGCCATGCGATTCCATCATTTTGTCGTGGTCCATGCCTTCCATCGAGCCATGGTCCATCCCCTTCATCGAGCCATGGTCCATCCCCTTCATCGAGCCGTGGTCCATACCTTCCATGGACCCATGGTCCATGCCTTCATGGTTCATGCCCTGGCCCTGCTTGTCCTGCGAACCTTTGGCTTTACCGGCCTCGGTGGATTTCTGGGAATGCTGATCGTGGTTGTCGCTAGACCACGACGACGGGGCATAAACAGCCAACATGCCGACCATCGCAGCAGAGAGGAAAAAGGCGCTTCGTTTCATTGGTTTGCTCATCTCAAATCTCCAGTTCATTCGTCCACACGGACTTCTCGGAACATGCCCATTTCCATGTGGAACAGTAGGTGACAGTGATAGGCCCAACGTCCCAAGGCATCTGCGGTGACGCGATAGCTTCGTTTTGAGCCAGGTGGCATGTCGATGGTGTGCTTGCGAACCATGAAGTTGCCGTTCTCGTCCTCCAGATCACTCCACATACCGTGGAGATGGATGGGGTGAGTCATCATGGTGTCGTTGACCAAGGTGATGCGAAGACGCTCGCCATATTTCAACCGCAGCGGTTCAGCGTCGGAGAATTTGATACCGTCGAACGACCATGCGAACTTCTCCATTTGGCCGGTAAGGTGCAGTTCGATTGTGCGTCCAGGCTCTCGACCATCGGGATCGATGAAGGTGCTCCGCAAATCGGCGTAGGTCAGCACTCGGCGCCCGTTGTTGCGCAGGCCAATTCCCGGATCGTTCAGCTTCGGGGTCGGCGACATGGTCTGCATATCGACCAACGGGTTGTTGGTCTCGGAAGTCGGATGGCTCTGCATTGCACCGCTCATGCCGGCCATGCCCTCATGACCCATCCCAGCCATCTTGCTGTGATCCATGCCGGCCATGTTGCCGTGGTCCATTCCAGCCATCTTGCTGTGGTCCATGCCGGCCGTGCTGCCATGGTCCATTCCAGCCATCTTGCTGTGGTCCATGCCGGCCATGTTGCCATGGTCCATTCCAGCCATCTTGCTGTGGTCCATGCCGGCCATGTTGCCGTGATCCATTCCAGCCATCTTGCTGTGGTCCATGCCGGCCATGCTGCCATGGTCCATCCCAGCCATCTTGCTGTGATCCATGCCGGCCATGTTCCCTTGGTCCATGCCAGCCATGCCGCCGTGATCCATTCCGCCCATGCTGCCGTGGTCCATGCCCATATCGCTCATGGCGATGATCGGGCGTGGATCTACCTCCGGTACGGGCGCTTGCAAGTCTTCACGAACTGCCAGGGTGCCTCGGGAGTACCCGGTACGGTCCATGGATTGCGCGAAGATCGTATAGGCCTGCTCGTTTTCAGGTTCGACGATGACATCGTAGGTTTCGGCAACGGCGATCCGGAACTCATCGACCGATACGGGTTTGACGTACTGGCCGTCAGCAGCCACAACCGTCATCTTGAGCCCAGGAATCCGGACATCGAAATAGGTCATGGCCGAGCCGTTGATAAAGCGCAGGCGGATCTTCTCGCCGGGCTTGAAGAGTCCCGTCCAGTTGCCGTTCGGAGCCTGGCCGTTCATGAGGTAGGTGTAGGTATACCCGCTCACGTCAGCGAGGTCGGTGGGGCTCATCTTCATTTCAGCCCACATCTTCCGATCCGCTACAGCGGCCGACCAGCCTTTCTCGCTCACATCGTCAACGAAGTCGCTTACAGTGCGCTTGTGGAAGTTGTAGTAGTCAGATTGCTTCTTGAGTTTGGAGAGCACCCGCGCCGGGTCTTCATCCGTCCAATCGCTGAGCATGACGACGTAATCACGGTCGTACACAAACGGCTCCGGATCCTTGGCATCGATCACCAACGCCCCATAGACCCCGGACTGTTCCTGGAGGCCTGAGTGGCTGTGATACCAGTAAGTGCCGTTCTGGTGGACCTTGAACTTGTATTCGTACATGCCATCGGGAGCGATGCCGTGGAAGCTCAAGCCCGGCACACCGTCCATGTTGGCGGGCAGGATGATGCCGTGCCAGTGAATGGAGGTGTCCTGTTTCAGCCGGTTGCGTACGCGCAGCGTCACGGTGTCGCCTTCGCGCCATCGCAGGATCGGCCCTGGCACGGAGCCGTTGATGGCCATGGCCGTACGAGCTGCACCCGTGATGTTGACGGGCAGTTCGCCGATATACAGATCGAAGTCCGTGCCGCTGAGCACGTTCGGTTGGCCAGGGCTGGTCACGGCCCAGACCGGCGCGCGCCACATGCCGAGCCCACCCAGAAGTCCGGTAGCGGCCAGGCCTTTGACGAAAGATCGTCTCGTGGTTTTGCTTTGCATGCCGTTGCGTCCAGTCAGGTAGATCGCTGATATCCAGGCTGCTAGATGGTGCAGCCCTTGGGTTCATTGGAGCTCTCACCAGTCTCGTAGACTTTCGCCACTACGCGAGGCTGATGAGAGGCCGTACTCTGAAACAGCCATAGTTCAGATTCCGGGATGATTACTTTTCTGTAAGCTAGGATCAGCAGCTTTCGTGGCCCGCGTGCTTGCTGGACTGGGCGGCGAATGGCGCCTGCTCTTTCTTCCCCTGCGCAACCTGGGAGGCCTGCATGGAGCTTTGGAGAGCCGCTTCCATCCGTGCAAAGGTCCGGTCCGCGCCGCCCTCTGCCAGGGCAATGCCTGCCATGCCGAAGGTAACGACCATCACAATTGCTTTGACCATGTTCATCTGGAGATCCTCAGTGGGTTCTGCGCCTCATGGCGTCAGGTACAGGGTCAAGTTAGCCTCGCGGTGCTGTCAGAAAACTGATCTCGACATTACTTTTCCGTCAGCTTCTGGTTGGGCTTCTTTTTTCCCGCAAACTGGAAATGCACCCCGCGTGGATGAGAGCAGATGAAATTACTCGTGGCCGAAGATGAGCCGAAAACCGGTGTCTACCTCCAGCAAGGTCTAACAGAAGCTGGCTTCACCGTTGACCGGGTGATGACAGGCACTGACGCCCTGCAACAGGCACAGAGCGAAGCGTATGACTTGCTGATCCTCGACGTGATGATGCCGGGGCTCGATGGCTGGGATGTCCTGCGCAAGATCCGTGCGGCGGGTCAGGATGTGCCGGTCCTTTTCTTGACGGCCCGAGACGGCGTAGACGACCGCGTGAAAGGTTTGGAACTGGGCGCTGATGATTACCTGGTGAAGCCCTTTGCGTTCTCGGAGCTGCTGGCTCGAGTTCGTACGTTGCTGCGCAGAGGCAACGGTGGTTCTGCTCAAACCACTATGAAGATGGCAGACCTTGAGGTGGACCTGCTCAAGCGTCGAGCTACGCGAAACGGCAAGCGGATCGACCTTACTGCCAAGGAGTTTTCCCTGTTGGAGCTGCTCATGCGCCGACGCGGCGAGGTGCTTCCCAAATCGCTGATCGCTTCTCAGGTGTGGGACATGAATTTCGACAGTGACACCAACGTGATCGAGGTCGCGATTCGCCGACTGCGGGCCAAGATTGATGACGACTTCGCGCCAAAGCTAATCCATACCGCCCGAGGCATGGGCTACATGATGGATGTGCCCGAGTGATGCGCCCGCAATCATCGCTCGTCAAGCGGCTGACCCTGATGTTCATGTTCGCGGTGACTGCTGTCCTGGTGGTTGCCGGCGTCGCTTTCTACGGGCTCAGCCAGCACCATTTCCGGATGCTGGATGAGCAGGCGCTTTCTGAAAAGCTGGAGTCAACGCGTCATATCCTTTCCATCTCAGCAGCGCGAGGCGGGCTCGACGATCAGGAGCAGCAGCTGCGGGCATTGCTCGGCGCACATCAGGATCTGTCGGCGAAAATCACCAAGGCTGACGGAACGGTCCTGTTTTCAGACCCCAAAGCCTCCCAGATTCCTCAGCGGTTCGAGCAGGCGCATCGGGGTGCGGTCTGGGAGTGGCAGGATAAAGCGCAGAACTTCCGCGGCATTACCGCCCAGCTGACCATTGCAGGCGAGCCGGAACCGGTGACGGCCGTGCTGATGCTCGATGTCACCACTCACGCCCATTTCTTTGTCACCCTGCAATGGTGGTTCGGAATTGGTCTGGTGATCAGCGCGATTGTGAGCGCAGGCTTGGGCTGGGTCGTGGCCAAAAGCGGGCTTCGGCCTGTTGGGCAAATCACCAAAGTGGCCACCGGGATGTCGGCAAGATCACTTCGCGAACGCATTCCGCTGGAGCCCGTACCGCTAGAGCTTCAGGAGCTCATCCTGTCTTTCAACGGGATGCTGGGACGGTTGGAGGATGCATTCGTTCGGTTGTCCAACTTCTCTGCCGATATCGCTCACGAATTGAGAACGCCAGTCAGCAACCTTCTGACCCATACCGAAGTGGTGCTCACCAAGAAGCGTGACCTGGATGCCTATGAAGAAAACCTCTATTCGAACCTGGAAGACCTCAAGCGCATGTCGCGCATGATCGACGACATGCTGTTCCTGGCCAAGGCGGATAACGGTCTGATCGTGCCCGAGCAGATCGATGTGGAGCTCTCCGAACTCGTATCAAAGCTGTTCGAGTACTACCAATTCCTGGCTGAGGATCAAGGCATCCAACTGACCCTACACGGGCAGGGTAAGGTTCGTGGCGATCGCCTGATGATTGACCGAGCGCTTTCCAACCTTCTATCCAACGCGTTGCGCTACACCCCGGAAGGCAACGAGATATCAGTGCAGATCGAGCAGACGCCTGAAAGCGTGACGCTTTCCGTGCGTAACAGCGGGGTAACCATCGATCCCCAGCACATTGGCAAGATCTTCGACCGATTCTATCGAGCCGATCCAGCCAGACGCGAAGGCGGCCCAAGCAATGCAGGCCTGGGGCTGTCGATAACCCGCTCTATCATCGAGGCTCATAGCGGACGAATCTGGTGTACATCAGCGGAGGGTGTCACAACATTCTTCATCAGTCTCCCAGCCTCCAAGCGGTTGGTTAGTGCAGCCCCAACCCCTTAATGCTGAACTCATCCCGGTAACCTATACTCGCCCATCATGAATCGGCTCATTCGACTACTCACCCTCCTGATGCTAATCGTGGCGCTTCCGCTTAACGGGATGGCGGGCATCGATTCGGCGACTGAACCTTGCCCAATGCAGGCGATGGGCATGGAAATGATGGCGGGCATGGACCATGACTGCTGCCAGGACCAAGACCTGGGTAAGACTGGCGACCATGCCAAATCCTGCAAGGTCGGCCAGGAGTGCAGGACTGCCAGTACCGTACAGATTAGCTTCCTGACGCCTGGGCTGACTTTCGCCAAGCCACGACCTGCCGATACCTACGCTGTAGGCATAGCGACAGGTTCTCCCCCCGATCCGTGGCGTCCTCCCCGCGTCTGATTCCCTCTTAATTTCACACCGTCGTTCCGCCTAGCAGCGGGGCGATGGCACGCGCCTGGGCGCTGATCTTTCGAGGAATCATTTTCATGACTCCCCAACGTTTTCAGGGACGGATAACCACGGCCGTCCTGTTCATACTGCTGCCGGCTGTCTCGGCACAGGCTGCAACGCTGTCGCTGGATGAGGCGCTGCAACTGGCTGAACGTAACGCTCCCTCTCTACAGGCCCGCCAGGAGCAGGCATCAGCTGCGCGCAGCGCAGTCATTCCAGCGGGCGAACTACCCGATCCGCGCCTGAATCTCGGGGTACAAAACCTGCCGATTGAAGGCACCGATCGCTGGAGCATGAACAGAGACTTCATGACCATGCAGGTGGTTGGCCTGTCCCAAGAAGTACCGAACCGGGACAAACGCAAAGCTCGCATAGAGACAGCGCAGGCCACGGTCGAGCGAGCCGATGCCGAGGCGATCTTCGAACGCTTGAAGGTTAGGGCGGCAACCGCACAGGCTTGGGTTACTGCGTACACCGTGCAGCGAAAGCTTGAACAGTTCGACGCCTTCTACAAAGAAAACCAGCTGCTGGCTTCCACGGTGCGGGCCCGCCTGGCCGGAGGCGCAGGCTCCAGCGCCGATACGCTGGCTCCCAAGCAAGAAGCCGCGCAGTTGGACGAGCAGAAAGACGTTCTATTGAGTCAGTCAGCTCAGGCGCGAGCCGCGCTGAAGCGCTGGATTGGGCAGGACGCCGAAGTAGGCGCGCCGACCTTCCCTGTCTGGCCTGTAGACGCAGCTGAATACTTGCACTCCGTCCATGCCCATCCGGAGCTCAATACCTACAACGCCATGACACGCGAGGCTCAAGCCCAGGTACACCAGGCTCAGGCGGAAAAGAAATCGGATTGGTCCTGGGGAGTGGATTATCAGCGCCGTGGTCCGGACTTCAGCAACATGGTCAGCCTGCAAGTCAGCTTCCAATTGCCATTGTTTACCAGCTCACGGCAAGACCCGATGATTGCGGCACGACGCGCACAAGTTCGCCAATTGGAAGATGAGCAGGACGCTGCCCTGCGCGAGCATCAAGCCCAGCTTGAAACAGACCTTGTCGAGTACCAACGCTTGCAACGGGCAGTGCGGCGCAGTCGCGAAACACTTTTGCCCCTGGCCGAGGACCGGGTACGCCTCGCTCTGGCGGATTACCGCGCCGGTAAGTCGCCGTTGAGTGAAGTGCTGTCGGCACGCCGGCAGCGTGTGGAGGCACTACTACAGGATGTGGACCTGCAAGGACAGTTGGCGGCAACAGCAGCGCGTCTGCATTTCGTTTATGGAGAGGTGCGGGCATGAGGAATAGGTCGATTGGTTTCGTCGTGGCTGCTGCCCTTGCTATTGGAATAGGCGCTGGCTTCTGGCTAGGTGGGAGAGGTGCGTATTCGCCATCGCAGCCCTTAGGTCAGGAAAAAAAAGCGCTGTACTGGTACGACCCGATGTATCCCCAGCAGCACTTCCCGGCGCCCGGAAAATCGCCGTTCATGGACATGCCGCTCGTGCCCAAGTATTCGGATGACACGGCTGGCGAGGAGCAGCCTGCGGTTCAGGTCTCGGCTGGGCTCCAGCAAAACCTTGGGATTCGATTGGCAACGGTGACGGCTGGCCGGCTAGAACGGACCCTAAGTGTGAGCGGCGTTCTGACGTTCGACGAACGCGACTTCAGCGTGTTGCAGGCCCGTACTGGCGGTTACGTCGAACGCGTCTATGGTCGAGCGACGGGGGACATCGTTGCCAAAGGGGCTCCTCTAGCCGATGTGCTGACCCCGGAGTGGGCTGGTTTGCAGGAGGAATACCTGGCGTTGCGGCATTCTGGCGACGCTCAGCTGACGGCGGCGGCACGACAGCGGCTCGTGCTCGCCGGCATGCCGGCCGACCTGATCAACCGGGTCGCGAGCACTGGGAAGGTGCAGCTCTCGGTCACACTCTCCGCACCCACTGCCGGTGTAATCCAGGTTCTCGATCTGCGACCCGGCATGACGCTGACGCCGGGCGCTACCTTAGCAAGGATCAATGGAGTGGCCAACGTCTGGCTGGAAGCGGCTGTGCCGGAAGCCCAGGCTCAAGGCCTTCGCGAAGGCCAGCCTGTGCAGGCGCAATTGCCAGCGTTCCCAGGCGATCCCATACCGGGCAAGTTGACTGCGCTATTGGCCGATGCCGATTTGCAGAGCCGCACGTTGCGCCTGCGTATCGAGTTGCCCAACCGAGATGGGCGGCTTCGTCCTGGGATGACCGCTCAAGTGGCTCTCCATCCCGGCGAGTCTGCCAAGCAAAGCCTCTTGGTGCCTGCCGAGGCGGTCATCCGCACCGGCAAGCGAGACCTGGTGATGCTGGCTGAAGACGGTGGTCGCTTCCGGCCGGTGGAAGTCGTGTTGGGCCAGGAGAGCAAAGGCCAAGTTGCGGTGTTGCAGGGTCTTCAGGCAGGACAGCGCATCGTCGCGTCCGGGCAATTCCTGTTGGACTCCGACGCTAATTTGAAAGGCATCGAGGCGGCGACGGTGCAGGATAGTCAGCCTAATGCGGGGCCAGCCCTGCATGAAGCGGATGGCCGTGTCGTGCAGATAGACGGCACACAGCTCACCGTTGCCCACGGTCCTTTCATCACCCTGGGCATGCCAGGGATGACCATGACCTTCCCTGTGGCTGAGCAGTCTCTCCTTGATGGCCTCAAGATCGGTGCGCAGATTCGCTTTGGCATACGCGAACGCGACGAGGGCATGGTCGTTGAGCAGATCAAAGTGTTGGAGGGCCAACCATGATTGCCAAACTGATCCGCT
This sequence comes from Pseudomonas sp. NBRC 111127, assembly GCF_001320345.1. Taxonomy (NCBI): domain Bacteria; kingdom Pseudomonadati; phylum Pseudomonadota; class Gammaproteobacteria; order Pseudomonadales; family Pseudomonadaceae; genus Pseudomonas; species Pseudomonas sp. NBRC 111127. The sequence continues at coordinate 16,288 of NZ_BCBD01000111.1, forward strand.
GGTCGGTAGGCAACCGTGTGCTGGTGCTCCTCGCCACGCTGTTTCTGGTGGCATGGGGCTTCGTCTCGGTGCGTAGCCTACCAATCGACGCCTTGCCCGACCTGTCGGACGTGCAGGTGATCATCCGCACGTCCTACCCAGGCCAGGCTCCCCAGATCGTTGAGAATCAGGTGACCTATCCGCTGACCACTACCATGCTCTCGGTTCCGGGGGCCAAAACGGTTCGCGGCTTCTCCGCCTTCGGTGACAGCTTCGTCTATGTGCTGTTCGAGGACGGCACCGATCTGTATTGGGCGCGCTCTCGGGTTCTTGAGTACCTGAGCCAGGCGCAATCGCGATTACCTGCCGCAGCCAAGCCGGTACTGGGCCCGGACGCCACCGGGGTGGGCTGGATTTATCAATATGCGCTGGTCGATCGTAACGGCGGCCATGACCTGTCGCAACTGCGCAGCCTGCAGGACTGGTTCCTGCGCTATGAGCTCAAGACGCTGCCGGATGTCGCTGAAGTGGCCACCATCGGCGGTATGGTCAAGCAGTATCAGGTCGTGCTCGATCCGCTGCGCATGGCCAGCCTCGGTATCACCCAGGCTGAGGTGGTGGAGGCTATAGGCAAGGCCAACCAGGAGACCGGTGGCGGTGTACTGGAGCAAGGCGAAGCGGAATTCATGGTACGTGCGGCCGGCTACCTGCGATCGCTGGATGATTTCAGAGCGATACCCCTGCGACTGGCTACCAAGGGCGTGCCGGTGACATTAGGCGACGTCGCTACGGTGCAGATAGGTCCGGAAGCCCGCAGAGGCATAGGCGAACTGGACGGCCTCGGCGAAGCCGTAGGAGGTGTGGTGATCCTGCGCAGCGGGAAGAATGCTCGTGAGGCCATCGCGGACGTCAAGGCTAAGCTCGAAACCCTGAAGAAAGCCCTGCCAGCCGGGGTGGAACTTGTCACCGTCTACGACCGCAGCCAGTTGATCGACCGTGCCGTGGAGAACCTCAGTCACAAGCTGATCGAGGAGTTCTTGGTAGTGGCGTTGGTATGCGCAGCCTTTCTCTGGCACCTGCGCTCGTCATTGGTGGCTATCGTTTCGCTGCCCGTGGGAATCCTGATAGCGCTGATCGTCATGCGTCATCAGGGCATCAACGCCAACATCATGTCCCTTGGCGGAATCGCTATTGCCATCGGTGCAATGGTGGACGCTGCCGTGGTCATGATCGAGAACGCCCACAAACGTGTTGAGGCCTGGCATATCCGGCATCCTGGTCAACCTTTGCGGGGAGAAGCGCATTGGAGGGTAATGACGGAGGCGGCCGTCGAGGTAGGGCCGGCACTGTTCTTCAGCCTCATGATCATCACGCTTTCGTTCATCCCGGTGTTCACGCTGCAAGCCCAGGAAGGACGCCTCTTTGCACCCTTGGCCTTTACCAAGACCTACGCAATGGCTGCGGCAGCTGCGCTATCGGTGACCCTGATACCGGTGCTGATGGGGTACTGGATCAGAGGGCCACTGCCTGCGGAACAGCGCAACCCGCTCAACCGGGGCCTCATCCGGCTATACCGTCCGGCATTGGAGGTCGTCCTGCGCCGGCCTCTGGTTACCCTCGCTGCAGCATTGGTGATCCTGCTCAGCAGTCTGTGGCCCTTGAATCATCTTGGGGGCGAGTTCCTTCCTCCGCTCGATGAAGGTGATCTGCTCTACATGCCTTCAGCCTTGCCTGGACTCTCGGCGCAGAAAGCTTCAGAGCTGTTGCAGCGAACGGATCGTCTGATTCGAACTGTTCCCGAAGTGGCCAGTGTCTTTGGTAAAGCCGGCCGCGCCGAGTCAGCTACCGACCCGGCACCGCTGGAGATGTTCGAGACC
>NZ_BCBD01000112.1:0-18050 GCF_001320345.1 Pseudomonas sp. NBRC 111127
CTTGATCGTAGCCCTTACAGCGCCTCTCGAATCGGTTAACTCATTGAATCTCAAGGAGTTTGTCGTTCCGTTGTCGCTGGAAGTGGGGCGCATTATAAGGGGATTCGAGAGGGCGTCAACCTTTAATTTCATTTATTTGAAATATTCCAGGCGAAGGCTGTTTTGAGGCCGCGAAGCGCCGCGCGGGCGGCGCTCGATCTCACAGGCACTGAATGTGTTGTGGCGGACACCTCCCAACCCCACCACTATCTATAGACGGGCCATTGCCCAACCTAAACCCAACCACAACAACGCCCCCTACCGCCTGACCAGCCCAGCCAACCTCCGCGAAACCGCCGGAATCCTCAGCCCCATCAACACAACCCCAACAAACGCATAAACCGCCCACTCCCGCAGATCCGAACGCACGATCCACAAGAAATGCAGCAACCCCAACCCCAACACCGCATACACCACCCGGTGCAGCTTCTTCCACCGCGCGCCAAGCCGCCGCTGGCTATACCGGTTCGAGGTAACCGCCAACGCCAACAACCCAAGAAACCCCAGCGCCCCGACAATAATGTAAGGCCGCTTGCGCAGCTCCACCGCCAACTGCCCCCAATCCAGCCCGAGAATAAAGAACAGGTAACAGAGAATGTGCAGCACGATATACGCAAACACCCATAACCCCAGCTGCCGCCGCACCACGATCCAACCCGACCACCCCGTCAGCTTCTGCAGCGGCGTCATGCTCAAGGTCACCAGCAGGAAGATCAGCGCGCCAAGCCCCAACCGGTCCATCATGATCTTGCCCGGGTCAGGTCCCAGCAACCCCATTGCCGCTTCGTACAACCACCAGGCAGGGAACAGGCAGCCCACAGCAAAGATCGCCAGACGAAACCAGGGATAGCGCATCAGTAGTTCTTCCGCAGGTCGAGCCCGGCATAGAGCGAGGCCACTTCATCGGCATAGCCATTGAACATTTGCGTCTCCCGCACATTGGGACTGAAAAGCCCGCTAGGCAGCCGCCGCTCCCGCGCCTGGCTCCAGCGCGGGTGATCGACAGTGGGGTTCACATTGGCATAGAACCCATATTCATCGGGTGCCAGGCCTTGCCAGGTAGTCCCGGGCTGCTCGGCCACCAGGCTGATGCGCACGATCGACTTGATGCTCTTGAAACCATACTTCCACGGCACCACCAGCCGCAGCGGTGCACCATTCTGGTTGGGCAACTCGCGGCCATACATGCCTACCGCAAGAACCGCCAAGGGGTGCATCGCTTCGTCCAGCCGCAGCCCTTCTCTATAAGGCCAGTCAATCAGCGCAAAGCCCGAGCGTTGGCCAGGCATATGCTCCGGGTCTTTCAGCGTTTCAAAACGCACGTAACGGGCCTTCGACGTCGGCTCGACCTGCTTCAGTACCTGAGCCAATGGGAACCCCAGCCACGGGATGACCATCGACCAGGCCTCTACACAACGCAGCCGGTAGATGCGCTCTTCAAGCTGGTAGGGTTTGACGAAGTCTTCCAGGGCATAGCGCCCAGGCTTGCCGACTTCACCATCCACCACAACCGACCAAGGCTCGGTTTTCAGGCTGTCGCCATTGGCCGCCGGGTCGCCCTTGTCGGGGCCGAACTCATAGAAGTTGTTGTAGTGGGTAGCGTCCTTGAACGGCGTGATCGCCTCCCCTTTGGCCGTGACTGCCTGCCACTGCGTGGCGCCGAGCTTTTCCGTGAACCAGCCAGGAGCCTTGCCCGGCTCGACATCGGCATAACGGCTGGCCTCCGCCGCGCGACCAACACTGGGCAATGCGCCCAGGGCCAGGCCGGCCAACGAGCCACCCAACAAGGTACGACGGGAAAGGTAAATGCCTTCGGGGGTGATCTCCGATGCCTTGCACTCGGACGACCTGGGAAGCTTGATGAGCATGAGCGGCTCCATAGCACTGGGTAACGGACGTACCAGTAAGACTATGGAGCCGGCGGGTTATTCCAGCGTTAAGCGTTTTTTACGCTTTACGGCGGCGCGACTTGAGCAGGAACTGGATAGGCCCCGAAGCCGCGTAGGCGAGGAAGATCAGCAGCAGGATACGCGGCGGGTCGCTGAACACCACGGCAAACACCAGCACCACGGCAAGGATGGCCACAAATGGCACACGGCCCTTGAGGTCCAGCTCCTTGAAGCTGTTGTACTTGATGTTACTGACCATCAGCATGCCTGCAGCCGCCACCAACAGCGCCACCAGGAACGACAGCTTGGAGCCCTGAATACCGTAGTCGCTGAACGCCCACACGGTGCCGGCCACAACACCCGCGGCAGCCGGGCTGGCCAGGCCGATGAAGTAGCGCTTGTCGGCGGTGCCGACCTGGGTGTTGAAGCGTGCCAGGCGAAGCGCGGCGCCGGCAACATAGATGAAGGCGACCATCCAGCCAACCTTGCCCATGTCACCCAACGCCCAGCCGAAGGCCAGCAAGGCCGGGGCCACACCGAAGGCGACCATGTCCGACAGCGAGTCGTACTCGGCGCCGAACGCGCTTTGGGTATTGGTCATGCGCGCGACACGGCCGTCGAGGCCGTCGAGCACCATGGCCACGAAGATGGCAATGGCGGCAAACGCGAAATACTTGCTCGCTTCACGCGGGTCGCCAGCGCTCAGGGCGCTCTGTGCGCTCATCGAGCTGATGATGGAATAAAAGCCGGCAAACAGGTTGGCGGTGGTGAACAGGTTGGGCAGCAGGTAGATGCCGCGGTGGCGCACCTTGCGACCTTCGGCGTCATGGCCTTCTTCAACGTGCTCATCGACCGGTAGCAGGCTTTCGGCGTCGGAGGGCTTGTTCGGCTCTTCGGGACGTTCGCTCATGGAGGGTACCTTGCAACAGGATGGAAAATGTTCGACACGGGCCCGCGAAACAGGTTCTGACGGCAGGCCACTGGTCTGCTTTATACCAGATGCTGACTGCCAGAACGAAAAAACGCGGCCGAAGCCGCGTTTTTCATGTTGCGATGCTACTTAGTTCTTGGCTTTGTCGACGATCTTGTTCGCCGAAATCCAAGGCATCATCGAGCGCAGTTGCTCACCGATGATCTCGATGCCGTGCGAAGCGTTGTTACGACGCTTGGCGGTCATCGATGGGTAGTTGGTGGCGCCTTCGGAGATGAACATCTTCGCGTACTCGCCGTCTTGGATGCGCTTCAGTGCGTTGCGCATGGCCTTGCGGGATTCTTCGTTGATGACTTCCGGGCCGGTGACGTACTCACCGTACTCTGCGTTGTTGGAGATCGAGTAGTTCATGTTGGCGATACCGCCTTCGTACATGAGGTCAACGATCAACTTCAGCTCGTGCAGGCATTCGAAGTAGGCCATTTCCGGCGCGTAGCCAGCTTCAACCAGGGTTTCGAAACCGGCTTTGACCAGCTCTACGGTACCACCGCACAGTACGGCCTGCTCACCGAACAGGTCGGTTTCGGTCTCGTCCTTGAAGGTGGTTTCGATGATGCCGGTACGGCCGCCACCCACGCCAGCGGCGTAGGACAGGGCGACGTTCTTGGCGTTGCCCGAAGCGTCCTGGTAGATCGCGATCAGGTCAGGGATACCACCGCCCTTGACGAACTCGGAGCGCACGGTGTGGCCCGGCGCTTTCGGCGCGATCATGATCACGTCCAGGTCGGCGCGCGGCACAACCTGGTTGTAGTGGATCGAGAAGCCGTGGGAGAAGGCCAGGGTAGCGCCCTTCTTGATGTTCGGCTCGATTTCGTTCTTGTACAGCGTGCCCTGGAACTCGTCCGGGGTCAGGATCATCACCAGGTCAGCCGCAGCGACAGCGGTAGCAACATCGGCAACTTTCAGGCCGTGGGCTTCAGCCTTGGCAACGGTAGCCGAACCTTTACGCAGACCGACGGTAACGTCTACACCGGAGTCCTTCAGGTTGCACGCCTGAGCGTGGCCCTGGGAGCCGTAACCGATGATGGCGACTTTCTTGCCCTGGATGATGGAAAGGTCGCAGTCTTTATCGTAGAAAACTTTCATGAAAATACCCCTGGTTATATCTCGGCCCCCTGCGGAGCCATCGCTAATTTTGAAATTCAGATGCTGAGCACTTTGTCGCCACGGGCAATGCCGGTAACGCCGCTGCGCACGGTTTCGAGAATCGATGCGGTGCCGATGGCCTGGATGAAGCTGTCCAGTTTGTCGCTGGTACCGCTCAGTTGTACGGTGTACACGCTGGCAGTCACATCGACGATCTGGCCACGGAAGATATCCGTGGTGCGCTTGATCTCGGCGCGCTGGGCACCGGTGGCCTTGACCTTGACCAGCATCAGCTCGCGCTCGATGTGGGCGCTTTCCGACAGGTCGACGAGCTTGACCACTTCGACCAGCTTGTTCAGGTTCTTGGTGATCTGTTCGATCACTTCGTCATGGCCAACGGTGGTCAGCGTCAGACGCGACAGGGTCGGGTCTTCGGTCGGCGCCACGGTCAGGCTTTCAATGTTGTAGTTGCGCTGGGAGAACAGGCCGACCACACGGGACAAAGCACCGGGTTCGTTTTCCAGCAGCAGGGAGATGATATGCCGCATATCAGGTACGCTCCGTCTTGCTCAGCCACATGTCACGCATCGAGCCATCCTTGATCTGCATCGGATAGACGTGCTCACTGCGGTCAACCGCGATGTCGATGAATACCAGGCGGTCCTTCATCGCAAACGCTTCTTCCAGCATCGGCTTGAGGTCCTTCAGGCTGGTGATGCGGATACCCACATGGCCATAGGCCTCGGCCAGCTTGATGAAGTCAGGCAGCGACTCGACATACGAGTGCGAGTGACGACCGTTGTAGGCCATGTCCTGCCATTGGCGGACCATGCCCAACACCCCGTTGTTCAGGTTGACGATCTTCACCGGCAGGCCGTACTGCATGCAGGTGGACAGCTCCTGGATGTTCATCTGGATGCTGCCTTCGCCGGTCACGCAGGCCACGTCCTGGTCCGGGAAGTTGAGCTTGATGCCCATCGCCGCCGGGAAGCCGAAGCCCATGGTGCCCAGGCCACCGGAGTTGATCCAGCGGTTCGGCTTGTTGAAACGGTAGTACTGCGCCGCGAACATCTGGTGCTGACCTACGTCGGAGGTGACGAAGGCATCGCCTTTGGTCACTTCGCACAGGGTCTCGATGACTTTCTGCGGCTTGATGACATTGCCGTCGCCCTTGTCGTAAGGGAACAGCTCACCATTGCCACGCCACTCGTCGATCTGCTTCCACCAGGCATCCAGCGCGGCCTTGTCGGGCTGCTCGCCGATTTCCTTGAGGATGCCGAGCATTTCGCTGAGCACGCTGTCGACCGGGCCAACGATAGGTACATCGGCCTTGATCATCTTCGAAATCGACGCCGGGTCGATGTCGACATGGATGATCTTGGCATTCGGGCAGAACTTGGCCGGGCCGTTGACCACGCGGTCGTCGAAACGCGCACCGACGGCGAAGATCACGTCGGCATTGTGCATGGCCATGTTGGCGGTGTAGCTGCCGTGCATGCCGAGCATGCCGAGGAACTGGCGATCAGTACCCGGGAAGCCGCCCAACCCCATGAGGGTGTTGGTGACAGGCAGGTTCAGCGACTTGGCGATTTCGGTCAGCGCTTCGGAGCCACCACCCAGGATCACACCGCCACCGGCGTAGACGATTGGGCGCTTGGCAGCCAGCAGCATCTCGGCCGCCTTGCGGATCTGGCCAGAGTGGCCACGGACCGCTGGGCTGTACGAGCGCAGCTTGACCTTTTTCGGGTAGACGTATTCGAACTTTTCAGCCGGGTTGGTCATGTCTTTTGGAATGTCGACCACGACTGGACCTGGGCGACCGGATTGCGCCAGGTAGAACGCCTTTTTCAGAATTTCAGGGATCTCGGTCGGGTGCTTGATCATGAAGCTGTGCTTCACGATCGGCCGCGAGATACCGATCATGTCGGTTTCCTGGAAGGCATCGGTACCTACCATGGTGCTAGGCACCTGGCCGGACAGGATGACCATCGGAATCGAGTCCATGTAGGCGGTGGCAATACCGGTGATGGCATTGGTCGCGCCCGGGCCGGAGGTTACCAGCACCACACCGGCCTTGCCGGTGGCGCGGGCGTAGCCGTCCGCCATATGGGTTGCCGCCTGTTCGTGACGAACCAGGATGTGTTCCACTTCCGGTTCTTTGAACAGCGCGTCGTAAACATGCAGGAGAGCACCACCAGGGTACCCGTAGATGTGCTTAACGCCTTCGTCACGCAAGAAGCGGACGACCATCTCAGCGCCAGATAAAAGCTCCACGTTGTTCACCTCTAAAACGCCAGAATACCGCCCCTTCAGGACGGGTCTTAATAGGTTTACTGCCAAGCAGAGCATGAGCGAACGTCAGCACTGACTGAGCAAGTATTGGGAGCGCCCCAGAGTGTTGCGGGGTTTTCCCACCCAGCGCGAGGTAACGCGTTGCGGGGTGTAACAGGTCGGCGCGGGTGTGCGCCTCATGATCTGCTTAGCGGGTCTGCTTCTGGCAGTCCCTCTAAAGCGGAAGTTGGATTCTTGTGATTCGGCGCGCACAAGTCAAGAAAAATTATTGCCAATTTTTCCCCGAGATGAATTCTTGCAACCACTAAAAATCGCTTCAGCAGCAGAATTAATAAGATTTCCATAAAAAAGGGCCACAATCTGCGGCCCTTGACGAAAAAACTGAAGAAATCAGGCAGAAGGAGCGATCAATTGGTCAAAAGCTGCCAACAGTCGGCGCAGCTCACGACTTTGCTCTGGCCGGTCGGCAAACACCGTTTCGGCCATGACCAGGATGCTGGAGGCATTTGGCAGCGGCTGGCCGAGCTCGATGATGATCTTCATGCGTTGCAGGAAGATCCATTGCAGCCATTGCTCGAAACGCAAGGTATCGACGGCGAAGGGCACCGTACTGGCCAGCGCCTCGTCGCTCGGTGGCTCGTCCTCCCACCAGCCTTGCACCTGCAGCTCACGCTCGATCAGCAGCAGGTGGTCGGCGATGTCCAGAATACGTTGCTCGATCATCAGGAACTGACCCGCGCTTTTTGCCGGGCCAAGGCGGCGCCAGCGCTATCGCCCTGTTTTTCACGGGCTTGTGCGATGGTGTTCCACAGTTCGGCCTGCAGGCTGGGGCGGCCGTTGGCGTAGGTCAGGGCGCGACGCGCCAGCTGCTCGGCCTGCGGGGCATCGCCTTGCGACAAACGCACCTGGGCCAGGCGGTAGAGCACCTGCGGCTCGCGCGGGGCAATGCGCTGGGCACGCTCCAGGCTGGAAGCAGCGCCGTTGAAATCGCCACTGCCCTGCTGGGTGGTGGCGGTGGTCAGCAGTGCCAGTACTGGGCCGTCCAGTTGCTCGTCAGCCGCCAGGCCACCTGCAGCCGTGTTGCTGCGCGGAATACCGGTGGGGGCACTGGTGCTTTGTGGGGCGCTGTTCATCGCCGCGATATCGAACGGTTCGTCGGCGATCGGGTTGGGGTTGGTGGTCATGGGCGCCGACGTGGCCGGCCCGGTAGTGATCGGCCCCGGCGTGATCGGCGCGGTGCTGATCGGCGCCGCGCCATTGGCCGCCGGGAAGGTCTGGATGCCCGAAGCGCCTGCGCCCTGCGGGATCATCACGGTGACGCCGGAATCCTCAGGCATTGTTTGCGCTTGGGCGGTGCCAGCGTTGTAACCACCCGCCGGGCGGTTGGCAGACACGCGCTCGCTGTTCGACACGCGGGTGCTCGAATCGACCACCGGAATATTGCCGCGCGGGACGCTGGAGCACCCCTGGAGCACAGCCAGCGCCGTCACGGCAGGAAACAGCCACTTGTTCACGTCACACCTCATCAATGCAGCCTGCGCTTAATTCATCCAGCCCTTGACCCAGTCCATGACCGATTCAGCTGGATTCTGCTCACCGCCACAGGTTGCGCCGGCGGGCGGTTCACTGCCGCGAATATACGGCATCTGTACCGCTCCCGGACAGCTGCCGTCAGACCCTTGGCCGCTGTAGGGGTCGATCCAGGCCTGTACCACGTTGTCCGGTTGCGGCATGTCCAGCGGCAGCGGGTCGGCCTTCTTCATGAAGCTGGTCCATACCTGCAGGGCACCGGTGGCGCCGGTGAACGGTGTTTTCCCGTTATCGTCGCGGCCCATCCACACCACCGCCAGCAAATCCTGGCTGAAACCAGAGAACCAGCTGTCGCGCGAGTCGTTGCTGGTACCGGTCTTGCCCGCCAGGGTCAACGATCGCGGCAAGGTGTTGTACACCGAGCGCCCGGTACCTTCGCGCATCACTCGCTGCATGGCGTTCTGCACCAGGTAGATGGCACCCGGGTCGAAGGTTTGCTGGATCTGGAACGGGTAGCGCTTGAGCGGTTCGCCCTCGGCGGTGAGCACGCTGCGAATACCGCGCATCGGCGTGTTGAAGCCACCGTTGGCAATGGTCTGGTACATGGTCGCGACCTGCATCGGCGACATGCCGCCAGCCCCCAGCAGCATGGCCGGGAAGGCTGGCCAGTCGACATTCACCCCCAGCCGGCCGATGGTCTTGATCACGTTTGGCACCCCCACTTCCAGGCCGATCTTGGCAGTGGACAGGTTGTAGGAATTGGCCAGCCCCTGGTACAGGTAGATCGTGCCGTGCGGGCGGCGGTCATAGTTTTGTGGGCGCCAGACCTGGCCGTCGCCACCCTTGACCGAGAACGGCTCATCCTGCACCCAGCTGGTCAGGGTGTACTTGCTCGGCTGCTCCAGCGCGGTCAGGTAGACAGCCGGCTTGACCAGCGAGCCGATCGGCCGCGAGGCATCGATGGCGCGGTTGAAGCCGGCGAAACCTGCCTGGCGGCTGCCGATCAGGGCCTGTACCTCGCCGGTTTCCGGGTTGGTCACGACCATCGCCGATTCGACCTCGTCCGCCCCTTTGCGCCCGGCCAGGCGCTTGAACGTCTCGCTCATCGAGGCTTCGGCCTTCATCTGCAGGATCGGGTCGAAGCTGGTAAAGATACGCAAGCCTTCCTCAGTCAAGTCTTCATCGCGGTAGTCCTGGCGCAACTGCCGCTTGACCAGGTCGAGGAACGCCGGGAACGAGCTGTCGGCCAGGCTGCCACGTTTGGTCACGCCCAGCGGCATCTTCTTCGCTGCATCGACCTCCTCCTGGCTGGCCACGCCTTGCTCGGCCACCAGGTCGAGCACCAGGTTGCGGCGGGCCAGGGCACGTTCAGGGTAACGCCGCGGGTTGTAGTAGGACGGGCCCTTGACCATACCCACCAACAAGGCGATCTGGTGCAGCTTCAACTCCGACAGCGGCTGGCTGAAGAAGAACTGGCTGGCCAGGCCGAAGCCGTGCACGGCACGCTGGCCGTCCTGCCCGACAAAGACCTCGTTGAGGTAGGCCTCGAGGATTTCGCGCTTGTCGTAATGCAGTTCGAGCAGCACCGCCATCATCGCTTCGGTCACTTTGCGGCTGAGGCTGCGCTCGCTGCTGAGGTAGAAGTTCTTCACCAACTGCTGGGTCAAGGTACTGCCACCCTGGCGCATCGAGCCGGATGAAGTATTCACCCACATGGCCCGGGCGATGGACTTGGGCGACACGCCATGGTGGCTGTAGAAGTCGCGGTCTTCCGTGGCAACCAGGGTCTCGAGCAGGTACTTGGGCACCTGGTCGATCTTGATCAGAATGCGGTCTTCAAGGTTTTTCGGGTAGATACCGCCGATCATCAGCGGCTCCAGGCGCACCACGTCAAGCGCCTTGCCATTGGCCCCGGAAAGGCCGGCCACGTAATCGCCGGAGAAGCGCACGCGCACGAACTGCGCGGGCTCCATGCCCTCGTAGAACTGGAAGCCACGGGTGTTGAGGTCGACGGTGTTGCCGTTGACGGCGGCCGCCCCCGGGCCGTTGGCCGCGCTTTCACGCCGGTAGCCAAGTGCGTCGAGCTCGGTGAGGAAGTCGTTCTTGCTCAGTTTCTGGCCGGTGAACAGCTCCAACGGCCGTGCATACACCTTGGCCGGGATGGTCCAGCGCTTGCCAGAGAACTTCTCCTGGACAACGGCATCGAGGTAAACCGCGAAGCCGGCGACGATCACCAGGCCTACCAGGCTGAGCTTCAAAGCCCAGCCCAGCCAGGCGCGGGAGCGGCCGGTCGGGCGTTTTTGAGGGGTACGGGGAGTTCGGGTTCGGGTCATGACGGCGGATTATACGCACTTTGGAAAGACTGGGCAGGCGGCCCGGCGGTAGGCAGGGACGGCACCATTGACCATAATGATGCATTCGAATTCCCTGCCCCCGGAAGGATTTGCCGTGAGCCAAGCTCTTATCACTGCGTTGCAGAACCCCGCCCTGTACCCCCACCCCGTGGACGGGTTCCAGCTCATCGAGACGCATATCTCCTGGGTGCTGCTGACGGGCGAGTACGCCTACAAGATCAAGAAGCCGATGAACTTCGGCTTTCTCGACTTCACTGGCCTGGACCAGCGCCAGCATTTCTGTAACGAAGAATTGCGTCTGAACCAGCGCCTGACCGACGGCCTGTACCTGGACGTTTTGCCGATCACCGGTAGCGCCGATGCGCCGCAGCTCGCCGGCGAAGGCCAGGCCATCGAATATGCACTGAAGATGCGCCAGTTCCCCCAAGGCCAGATGCTCAGCACCTTGCAGGCCAATGGCGAACTGAACGCCACGCACATCGACCAGATGGCCCGGCAGATTGCCGAATTCCACCTGCAGGCCCCGCGGGTACCGGTCGAGCACCCACTGGGCACGCCGGAGGCCGTCATGGCGCCGGTGGAGCAGAACTTCGAGCAGATTCGCCCGTTCCTCAGCGACAAGGCCGACCTGCAACAGCTAGACGCCCTGCAAGCCTGGGCACGCAGCAGTTTCGAGCGGCTGCATGGCCTGCTGGAAAAACGCAAGGCCAATGGCTTCATTCGCGAATGCCACGGTGACATTCACCTGGGCAATGCCACGCTGATCGATGGCCAGGTGGTGATCTTCGACTGCATCGAATTCAACGAACCGTTCCGCCTGACCGACGTCTACGCCGACACCGGCTTCCTGGCGATGGACCTGGAAGACCGCGGCCTTAAGTGCCTGGCCCGGCGCTTCATCAGCCAGTACCTGGAACTGACCGGCGACTACGAAGGCCTGGAGCTGCTCAACTTCTACAAGGCGTACCGCGCACTGGTACGGGCCAAGGTCGCCCTGTTCAGCATGCCGGCCAATGCCGATGGCGTGCAGCGTGCCACCACCCTGCGCACCTACCGCAACTACGCCAACCTGGCAGAAAGCTACAGCGCCATCCCTTCGCGCCTGCTGGCCATCACCCACGGCGTATCGGCAGTGGGCAAAAGCCACGTGGCCATGCGTATGGTAGAGGCCCTGGGCGCGGTGCGCGTGCGTTCCGACGTAGAGCGCAAGCGCTTGTTCGGCGAACAGCAGCAGGTTGAGACCGCCCAGCTCAGCACCGGGATCTATGCCGAGGAGGCCAGCACTGCCACTTACCGGCGCCTGCACGAAGTCGCCGCGACCGTACTGCGGGCAGGGTTCCCGGTGGTGCTGGATGCCACCTACCTCAAACGCGAACAGCGCCAGGCTGCGGCCGAGGTCGCCAGCCAGACTGGCGTGCCGTTCCTGATTCTGGACTGCCACGCGCCGGATGCGGTGATCGCCAGCTGGCTGGAGCAGCGCCAGGCCGAGAACAGCGACCCGTCGGATGCCACCCTGGAGGTGGTCAAGGCGCAGCAGGCCAGCCGAGAGGTGCTGGATACGCAGGAGCTGGTGCAGAGCACCCACGTTGACACCCAGACTGCTGGCAGCATGGACCAGGTGATCGAGCAAATTCGCCAGCGTCTGCCTGGCTTGTAAGCTAGCCGGTTTCCTGGGCCGGCCCTTCGCGGGCTTGCCCCCTCCTACAGGTAAACCACAGCCCCTGAAGGCTGCGCCGAACCTGTGGGAGCGGGCGAGCCCGCGAACAGGCCGGCACTGGGCATCTCATCGCCCCGATGGCAAAAAGCCGCGTATTCCCCAACCCCCGCTACACTCCTCTCTGACCTGCTCGCGATTTATCTCCCCATGACCCGTTCAGCCATCGCAAGGAGGCTCGATGAACGATGAATTGCAGCATCTGAAAAACCTTGGCAAGACCTCTGCGCAGTGGCTGCATGCGGCCGGCATTCACAGTGCATCGGATCTGCGCCGCCTGGGTGCGGTGGGTGCATACCAGGCCGTGAAGACGCGAGGGTTTCGCGCATCGAAGGTGCTGTTGTATGCCATAGAAGGCGCCCTGCTGGATATGCACTGGAACGATTTGCCACTCGAACGCAAGGAAGCCCTCAACCAACAACTGGATGCGAAAACCCCCGCGCAAAAAAATCCAAAATAAGCGCGAAAAGGGGATTGACGGCTAAATGAGAATTGTTATGATTATCACAACTGGTCGCGAGACTGGTTGGATAAGCTAAGAGCCCCTGGTTCGGACTCTCAGATTATCTCCTCATCAGGCTAATCACGGTTATTGACCCGGCAACTTGCCGGGTCTTTTTTTGCCCAAGGTTCTCATGTCTTATCGTTTCAGCTGCGCGCAATAATCCTGCTCTGGCGTCGCCGCCGTGTACCACACGTAATCGGCCTCACCTGCTTCAACCTTCTCGCCCACCTCGGCCAGCATCAGCACCTTGCTCGCACCCTGCGCACCCAAGTCACTCAGGTGCAACGGCACGCCCAGGTCCTTGCGCACGTGATACGCCCCGGCAAGCAGCAGTGCCGGTTGCGGCGCCGCCAGCAAGCGCTCGGCCATGCGCCGGTCACGCTGCTGCTGCACGGCCAGCATCGCCGGTAGCTGGCTTTCCGGCAGCATCCCGCAATGCCCGGTGCGTACCTGCTGCAGCAAGCTCGCCCTGACGGTCGCCGCATTGGATTTCTCGCCCGCCAATGGCGCCGGCTGCCGGTAGGCCTGGCGCATTTCACTTGGGGAAAGGTTGGCGGCCAGCAGCGGGATCTGCTGTTGCAGGGCTGCACGCACGATCGGCCCGTACAATTGCCAGTCCCAGCCCTCCTGCCACGCCAGTGCCTTGGGCAAGTCTGCCGGCAAGGGTTGCCCTTTGAGCCTGTCCACCCGCGGCTGCTGTTCAGGTTGCAGCATCTCCAGCAATAGGCTGCCCTGGGCACGCTGACTCTGCAGGGCGTGCAGCAACCACACTTGCAGTGCGTGGTGGTCGGGGTTGTCATGTTTTTCGCCGACCAGTACTCGCGGTGCGGTAGCCAAACGCTGCACCAGTTGGTCCGGGCTGATTACCTGCCCGCTGCCGAGATCGACCACCTGCCCAAGCTGGGCATGCGTGCGCCCTTCGGTGCTCTGCCAGGCAGGCAACGGTGGCAGGCTGGCCTGGCAGCCGCCCAATACCAGTAACATGCACAGCGAAAAACCGGACAACAGCGGGTGTCGCATTGGCAGAAGCTCCATGGGTAGCGGCCGCTCACGACCACGATCGGGCCGGCTTTAACGGGTAATGATCAGCGGGTGGCCACGCTCAGGATGTGCCTGCACCAGCACGTCGATCCCGTACACGGCTTTCAACGCTGCCGGCGTCAGCACCTGTTCAGGCGAGGCAAAGGCATGGCAACGCCCGTGCTCCAGCAACAGGATCCGGTCGCAGTAGCGCGCTGCCAAGTTCAGGTCATGCAAGATCACCAACACCGCGGCGCCGCGGTCGGCAAAGCGGCGCACAGCCTCCAGGGTAGTGTGCTGGTGCAGCGGGTCGAGCATCGAGGTCGGCTCATCGAGCAACAAGGTAGTGCCCTGCTCCCCCGGCCACAACTGTGCCAGCACACGGGCAAGGTGCACGCGTTGCCGCTCGCCGCCGGACAACGCCAGGTAACTGCGCCCTACCAGGTGCCAGGCATCTGCAGCCTGCAACGCCGCTTCGACAATTTCGGCGTCGCGCCGCTGCCCGGTGCCGTGCGGCATGCGGCCCATGGCCACCACTTCCTCGACGCTGAACGAAAACCCCAGGCTCGACACCTGAGGCAATACGGCCAGGCGCCGGGCCCGCTCTTGTCCAGGCCAATCACCGAGGCCGCGCCCCTGCAACGTCACCCGCCCACGGTCTGGCACCAGCTCGCCACACATCACGCCCAACAGGCTGCTCTTACCCGCGCCGTTGGGGCCGAGCACGCCCACCACCTGGCCGGGGGGCAATTGCAGATCAATGTCATGCAGCACCTCGTTGCTGCCCCGCCGCAAGTGCAGGCCCTCGGCATGCAACATCAGCTGCGCCCTCGCACCAGCAGGAACAAAAAGAACGGCGCCCCGACAAAGGCCGTGACAATGCCGATCGGCAACTCGGCAGGTGCCAGTAGCAGCCGTGCCGCCAGGTCGGCAAACAGCATGAGCACACCGCCAGCCAGCAGCGAGGCTGGCAACAACACCCGGTGATCCGGCCCGGCCAGCAAGCGCACCAGGTGCGGCACCACCAGGCCGATGAAGCCGATCAGGCCGGCAGCCGCAACAGCCGCACCCACCCCAAGCGCCGTGCAGAACACCAGTTCGCGCTTGAGCCGCTCCACATCAACGCCCAGGTGGCGGGCCTCGGATTCCCCCAAAAGCAAGGCATTCAAGGCTTTGGCCCGCCGTGGCAGCCACAGTGCAACGCCCGCCGCCACCAGCAATAACGGCCATAGCCGGTCATAGCTGGCACCGTTGAGGCTGCCCAAGTTCCAGAAGGTCAACGTGCGCAACGTGGCGTCATCGGCCAGGTAAGAGAACAACCCCACCACCGCGCCGCCCAATGCCGTCATCGCGACCCCGGCGAGCAGCATGGTGGCCACGTTGGTCTGCCCATCGCGGCGGCCCAGGCGGTAGACCAGCGCCGTCACGCCAAGGCCCCCGACAAAGGCACAGAACGACAGCAAATAGGGTGCAACGGCCTCTGGCAGGCCGCCGAACCAGGCCCCGCCGACAATAGCGAGCGCCGCGCCCACGGCCGCCCCGGCGGCCACCCCGACCAAACCCGGATCGGCCAGCGGATTACGGAACAACCCCTGCATGGCGACCCCGGACAACGCCAGCACCGCGCCCACTGCCAGCCCAAGCAAGGTGCGCGGCAGGCGGATCTGGCCAAGGATCATTTCAGCCTGCTGCAAGCCGTCGGCGGTAACGGGCAGGCCCATCAACCGCAGGCCCGCGCGCAGGGTATCGAACAGCGGCAGGCTGACCGGCCCCAGCGCCAGCGACAGCCACACCGCCAGCAGGCACAGCAGGCTCAGGCAAATGAACAACGTACGTGGCTGAACCCGCTGTTTCATTGGGCGAAGCTGGCCTTGGCTGCCGGGTAGAAGGTAGCTGCCAGTGATTGCAAGGTCGCCGGCAGGCGCGGCCCAAGCCCACCGACCAGCAGCGTGGGGTCAAGCGATACCAGGCGTTGCCCACGCACGGCACGCGAAGCCGCCAGCGCCGGGTTTTCTTTCAACAAAGCCTGCAGCGCCTGCTCATCGGCCAGCGCCCGGTCGGAAAACACGATCACATCCGGGTCCAGCGCAGCCAATGCTTCGTTCGAGAACTGCTTGTAGCCCTGATGCTCTGCCAGGTTGCGCCCACCGGCCTGGCCCAGCAGCCAGTCACCGGCGGTGCCATGCCCGGCGATCAGCGGCTTGGCCCCAGCGTGCCCGACCAGCAGCAACACCCCGGGTGCCTTGTGCTGCGCCTGGGCCTGCTGGACCTTGGCCTGCAAGGTTTGCAGTTGCTGATGGTAACCCGCGGCCAGCGCAGTGGCCTGGGGTTCTGCCCCCAGCAGTTGCCCCAACTGCTTGAGGTTGCTGTCTACCGCCGCCAGCTCGGCCTTGCTGGAAAACAGCTCGACACGCACACCGGCCTTGCGGATTTGCGCCAGTACCGGCGGCGGGCCCATTTCTTCGGTACCCACCAGCACATCCGGGCGCAGGCTGAGCACGCCCTCGGCCGACAGCTGGCGCTGGTACCCCACGCTGGGCAGCGACTTCAACGAAGCTGGGTGCTGACTGGTCGTGTCCACCCCCACCAGCCGCGCTTCACCACCCAACGCGCATATCCACTCGCTCAGCGCGCCGCCGGCGCTGACCCAGCGTTGCGGCAGGTCTGCCGCCAGGGCCTGGCTAGAGAGCACAAGGCTTGCACACAAGGCGAGCAAAGCGACGGGACGACGCATCATCGGGTTCCTTCTGAAGGCGAGCTGCACGCCTTGTGGCGAGCGGCGGAACTGCGCACCATGGGAAGCCGGACGCAGCGAATGCGGGCAATTTGATAATTATTCGCATTGACGCGTCAAGCCATCATCTGTTTCACGAGTCGTACTGCCATGCATTTTCTTTGTACCTCACCCAGCCTGGCCGAGGGCCAGACACGCGCCTTCAGCGTAGACGGCCTGCAACTGTTCGGCGTGCGCCGCCAGGGCCAGGTCTACCTGTACCGCAACCGCTGCCCGCACAAGGGCATCCCGTTGAACTGGGCACAGGACCGGTTTCTCGATGACAGCGCGAGCCTGATCCAGTGCGGCCATCACGGCGCCTTGTTCCTGATCGAGAGCGGCGAATGCGTGGCCGGCCCCTGTGACGGTGAGCAGTTACAGGCCTTGGGCTGCCATGAAGACACCCAGGGCGTCTGGCTCAAGGGTTGAGCAGCACCGGCAAGCGGCGGTCGATGACGATACCCTGCGGGTCCAGGCGCGTGCCGTATGCCAGCACTTCCACCCCGCCCGCCACCGCAGCACGCAACGCCTGGGCGTAAGCGGCATCGATCTCCTCGGCAGGGCGCACCGCGTCGATGCCGGTCAGGTTGACGCAATACAGTTGCACCGCCCGTATGCCTTGGCTGGCCAGCTTCGCCAGCTCGCGCAGGTGCTTGGCCCCGCGCTGGGTCACCGCATCGGGAAACGCCGCAACCGGGCTGTCGGGGTAGCCCAGGGTCACGCTCTTGACCTCGACGTAGGCTGGGGCACCGTCGAACTCCAGGCGGAAGTCGATGCGGCTGCCCTCCTCGCCATACGCCACTTCACGCCTGAGTGCCGTGAACCCGGCCAGCTCGGCGATCGTACCGGCGCGCAGCGCCTCTTCGACCAGGGCATTGGCCCGCCCGGTATTCACGCACGCCAACCGGCCCTGTGGGGTTTCGCTGATTTCCCAGGTGCCCGGCAGTTTGCGCTTGGGGTCGTTGGAGCGGCTGAACCACACCTGCCCGCCTTCACGCATGCAATTGAGCATGGAGCCAGTATTCGGGCAGTGGATGGTCAACTGCTCGCCGCCGGCCAATTCGATATCGGCCAGGAACCGTTTGTAGCGGCGCAGCAGGCGGCCGTGTTCGAGTGCAGGTGAAAAAAGCATCAGCCTTGCCAGCTCCGCAAGCCACGGGCAATGCGATGCACCGCCTCCTCCAGGCGCGGCAGGCTTTGCGTGTAGGCAAAGCGCACATGGTGCCCGGCCAGGTGGCGACCGAAGTCCAGGCCCGGGGTGAAGGCCACGTGTTCGGTCTCCAGGAAATGCCGACAGAAGGCAAACGCATCACCGCCATAAGCGCTGATATCGGCATATAGATAGAACGCCCCCTGCGGCTCAACGGCAATGCGGAAACCCAGCTCGCGCAGCGCCGGCAACAGGTAGTCGCGGCGGCGGGCAAATTCGGCGCGACGCTGTTCGAAGATGGCCAGGGTTTCGGGCTGGAAGCACGCCAGCGCAGCATGCTGTGCCATGCTCGGCGCACTGATGTACAGGTTCTGCGCCAGTTTCTCCAGGTCGGCCACGGCCTGCGGTGGCGCCACCAGCCAGCCAAGGCGCCAGCCGGTCATACCGAAATACTTGGAAAAACTATTCAGGACAAACGCCGAGTCATCCACTTCCAGCACGCTGGGCGCATCCATGCCGTAGGTCAGCCCGTGGTAAATCTCGTCGACTACCAAGTGGCCGTGCCGTTCACGGGTGGCCTTGGCCAGGCTGACCAGTTCGGTACGGCTCAGCACCGTGCCGGTCGGGTTGGCCGGCGAGGCGACCAGGGCGCCAACGGTATCCTGGTCCCAGTAGCGCTGCACCAGGTCGGCGGTCAACTGGTAGTT
>NZ_BCBD01000113.1:0-18020 GCF_001320345.1 Pseudomonas sp. NBRC 111127
TAAAGCCGAGAATGCCGTTGAGCGGGGTGCGGATCTCATGGCTCATGTTGGCCAGGAACTCCGACTTGATGCGGCTGGCCTCCAGTGCCTCCTTGCGAGCCATGTCCAGTTCGATGTTCTGGATTTCGATGGTTTCCAGGTTCTGGCGCACGTCTTCGGTGGCCTGGTCGATGCTGTGCTGCAGTTCTTCATGGGCGTTGTGCAGGGTTTCGGCCATGCGGTTGATGCCGCGTGCCAGTTCGTCCAGCTCATGGCTGCCCATGGTCGGCAGGCGCTCTTCGAGGTGGCCGTCCTTGAGCTGGTTGACCGCGTGCTTGATACGTTCGATGGGGTCGTTGATCGAGCGGCCCATGCGCAATGCCAGCAGGCCGCTGAGCACCAGGCAGGCGAGGATCAGCAGCAGGCTGGTGAACAGGTTGCGGTAGCCGCGCAGCAGGGTGCCATCGTGGGACAGCTCGATCTCGACCCAGCCCAGCAGCCGCTCGGCTTCGGCAGGCACGGCCTCGGTGGCCAGGTCCCGGTGGTGGCCGAACACGGGCATCAGGTAGCGGGTGGCGTCATTGCCGCTGCGCTGCAGCAACTGGGTGCCGGTGCCGCCGCTGGGTGGCTGGTTGAGCATGCTCGGCCCGGCATGGGCCAGGCGCGTGCGGTCCGGCGCCAGGAAGGCAACCGAGCGCACGTCGCTCTGCTCCAGGGTTTGCGCGGCGATGCGCTCCAGCTGCGCAGGCGCCAACCGGGCCATGGCCGGGGCGGCCAGCGGCGCCAGCTGTTCGGCGATCATCTTGCCGCGCTGCAGTAACTGGGTGCGCAGGTCGTTTTGTTGCAGCCAGGTGAAATAACTGCCCAGCACCAGCGCCATCAGGCCTGCCGGTAACAGTGCCAGCAGCAGGACCCGGCTGCGGATTCCCAAACGATCGAGCACACTCGCCTCCTGTGATGTGCCTGGCCACCGTCAGTGGGTGACGGCCAAGACGCGACGTTACTCTGCCTGGCACGCCATTGCATCTGTTTAGTCGGTGTTTTGCGCCGATCCTGCAGCGCGGGTCGTATCGCGGTTGCCTGGCAGGGCGCACATACACAATAATCGCGTAATTGAGAATGCATGGCAGTTGCCAATGAGTCCTGTAGCTATTCACAACCCCAATGTCCTCGCCATCGAGGACGACCCGGTGCTGGGCGCCTACCTGCATGAAGAGCTGCAGCGCGGTGGCTTCCAGGTCACCTGGTGCCGCAGTGGCCTGGAGGGCCTGGAAACGGCAGGCCGCCAGGTCTTCGACGTGGTGCTCATGGATATTCTGCTGCCTGGGTTGAATGGTCTGGATGCGCTGGCCCAGTTGCGCCAGCGCAGTACCACACCGGTGATTCTGATGTCGGCGCTGGGCGCCGAGGCAGACCGCATCAGCGGCTTTCAGCGCGGGGCCGACGACTACCTGCCCAAACCCTTCAGCATGGCTGAGCTGCAAGTGCGCATTGAAGCGATCCTGCGCCGTGTAGCGCTCGAACGCCGCTACCAGGCGCCGCAGCCGCCGGCAGAGGCGGGCGCGCTGCACTTCGACGATGGCCTGTGCGATGTGCGCCTTGATGGCCGTCTGGCCGGGCTGACCCCCAGCGAGTTTCGCCTGCTCGACACCCTTTACCGCAACCAGGAGGAAGTGCTGAGCAAGGCGTTCCTGTACCAGCAGGTGTTGCAACGCGGCTATTCGCGGCACGACCGCAGCCTGGACATGCATGTCAGCCAGATCCGCCGCAAGCTCAAGGGCATCGGTTATCAGGGGTTGCAGATCCGCACCGTATGGGGCAAGGGCTACGTGTTCGGCGTGGGTGAGGCGCAATAGCCATGCTCGACCGCCATTCGCTGTTCTGGAAACTGGCCATCCTGCTGGTCGGCTTCTGCCTGCTGATGATCGGCCTCAGCTACACCTGGGGCCAGCGCATGGAGCTGCAGAACGCCTTCTTGTCGGAGCCGGCGCGCCAGACCTTGCGCGGCTATGCCAGCGAGGCCGAGCAGGCCTGGCGCAGCGGTGGTCGGGCCGGGCTGGACCAGTGGGTGGCGGCGATGCACCAGCGTGAACATGGCTGGGTGGGTGTGCTCGATATCAACCTGAAACCGCTCGACAGCGCGGCTCTCAACCCGCAGATCATGCAGCGCCTGACCCGCCTGCGTGGGGTCGACTGGCCGATGAGCCGGCGCAGCGTCGAGCAGCCGTGGCTACGCATCCCGTTCCCCGGTGCGCCCGAGCAGGGCATGCTGGTGATCGAACTGCCCAAGCGCTTCAACCCGGACCAGCACCGCGTGCTGTGGCGCATCATCACCAACGGCATCATCCCGGGCCTGTTCACCTTGCTGCTGTGCGTGGGCCTGTACCGCATGCTGATCGTGCCGTTGAACCAACTGCGCGAGCAGGCCCGGGCCTGGCGTGCCGACCAGCTTTCGACTCGCCTTGATTCGCGGCTCATCGCCCGGCACGACGAGCTGGGGGAACTGGCCCGCGCCTTCGACCAGATGGCCGAGCGGCTACAGGGCACCGTCACCCTGCAACAACAGCTGCTGCGCGACTTGTCCCATGAAATGCGCACCCCCCTGAGCCGTTTGCGCGTGGCTTGCGACGGGGAAACCGATCTGCAACGCCTGCGCGAGCGCCTCGGCCGGGAACTGGACGGCATGCAGCAACTGGTCGAGGCAACCCTGCAACTGGCCTGGCAGGACGCCGAGCGTGCGCCGATGAACCTGGAGCCGATCGAGGTTCAGGCCTTGTGGGACCTGCTGGCCGAGAATGCCTGCTATGAAAGTGGCTGGGCGCCCACGCGGCTGCGTTGCGAAGTACCAGACGGTTGCTGGGTGCAGGGTAACCTCAACCACTTGGCCCAGGCGCTGGAGAACCTGCTGCGCAATGCCATTCGGTATTCGCCGGCCGACGGTGTCGTGCGCTTGGGTGGGCAACGTGAAGGTGGCTACTGGTGCCTGTGGCTGGAAGACGAGGGCGGTGGCGTGGGCGACGATGAGCTGGAGCGGATTTTCGCGCCGTTCTTGCGCCTGGACGGTTCGCGGCCCGGCGTGGGTGGCTTTGGCCTGGGGCTGAGCATTGCCCGCAGCGCCATCCAGCGCCAGGGTGGCACGCTGTGGGCGCAGAACGGCAAGCGCGGGTTACGCCTGTGCATGAGGTTGCCGGTGCAGCAGCCCCCGTCATATAGCCTGTAGCTATATCCACTACAGATTGCGTGATATGGCCGGGAAGGGTTTGCCGGTATGATAGGCGCCCCTGCCGTCCGGATTGTGAAATACACCATGACCTTGCAGTACCCAACCATCGCCGATTGCGTCGGCAATACGCCACTGGTTCGCCTGCAGCGCATTGCTGGCCAAACCAGCAATACTCTCCTGCTCAAGCTCGAAGGTAACAATCCCGCCGGCTCGGTGAAGGACCGCCCGGCCCTGTCGATGATCACCCGCGCCGAGTTGCGTGGCCAGATCAAGCCCGGTGACACCCTGATCGAAGCCACCTCCGGCAATACCGGCATCGCCTTGGCGATGGCAGCGGCGATCAAGGGCTACAAGATGATCCTGATCATGCCGGACAACTCCACCGCTGAGCGCAAGGCGGCCATGACCGCCTACGGCGCCGAGCTGATTCTGGTGACCAAGGAAGAGGGCATGGAAGGTGCCCGCGACCTGGCCGAGAAGCTGCAGCGTGAAGGCCGCGGCCTGGTGCTGGACCAGTTCGCCAACGGTGACAACCCGGTTGCCCACTACAACAGCACCGGCCCGGAAATCTGGCAGCAGACACAGGGCAGCGTCACCCATTTCGTCAGCTCCATGGGGACCACCGGCACCATCATGGGCTGCTCGCAGTACCTCAAGGAGCAAAACCCGGCGGTGCAGATCATCGGCCTGCAACCGATGGAAGGTTCGGCCATCCCGGGTATCCGCCGTTGGCCGCAGGAGTACCTGCCGAAGATCTTCGACGCCACGCGCGTAGACCGCGTGGTCGACATGTCGCAGCAGGAAGCCGAAGACACCACCCGCCGCCTTGCCCGCGAAGAGGGCATTTTCTGCGGCGTGTCTTCCGGTGGTGCGGTTGCCGCCATGCTGCGCCTGTCGCGTGAGGTGGAGCATGCAGTAATGGTGGCGATCATTTGCGACCGCGGTGACCGTTACCTGTCCACCGGCCTGTTCGATCCCAGCTAAATGACCAAGAAAAAAACCAACAGCGGCCTGCGCTTCCAGCCGGCCGGCGGTAGCCGCAGCCCCCAGGTCCCCGTGGGCAAGAAGCAGCGCCTGGACATCGAGCGGGTGGCCGGCGACGGCCGTGGCATTGCCTTCCATGAAGGGCGTACCTGGTTCGTCAGTGGCGCCCTGGCCGGTGAGGCCGTGGAAGCGCGGGTGCTCAATGCGCGCGGCAAGGTGGTCGAGGCCCGCCTGGAGCGTGTGCTGCAGGCCAGCCCCGAGCGCCGTGAAGCGCCCTGTCGCCATTACAGCCGCTGTGGTGGCTGCACCCTGCAGCACCTGCCGCACGAGGCGCAACTGGCGCTGAAGCAGCGGACCTTGGCCGAACAACTGCAACGGGTGGCCGGTGTGCAGCCCGACGCCTGGGCGCCGCCGCTTAGCGGGCCAGCGTTCGGCTACCGGCGCCGTGCTCGCGTGGCAGTGCGCTGGGACGTCAAGGCGCGTGAGCTGCACGTCGGCTTCCGTGCCGAAGCCAGCCAGGACATCATCGCCATCGACGATTGCCCGGTGCTGGTACAGCCCTTGCAGTCGATTCTGCGCCACCTGCCGACCGTGCTGCGTTCGCTGGAAAAACCGCAGGCCTTGGGCCATGTGGAGCTGTTCAGCGGCTCTGCCGAAGCGCTGCTGGTGCGCCATGTGGCGCCATTGCCGGCGCAGGACCTGGCCCGGTTGCAGGCGTTCTGCGAGCAGGCCAACGCGCAGTTATGGCTGCAAGGCGAAGGTGAACCGGCGCCCGTCGAACCTGCGGCACCATTGGGCTTTGCCCTGGCGCCGTGGCAGCTTGAGCTGGCCTGGCGCCCTGGCGACTTCGTGCAGGTCAACGCCCAGGTCAATACGGCGATGATCGAGCAGGCGCTGGCCTGGCTTGCGCCGCAGGCCGATGAGCGGGTGCTCGACCTGTTCTGCGGCCTGGGCAACTTCGCCCTGCCGCTGGCACGCCAGGCGCGTGAAGTGGTGGCAGTGGAAGGTGTGCAAGCCATGGTCGATCGGGCCGCGGCCAATGCCAGAAACAACAATGTGCATAACGCACGGTTTTTTCAGGCCGATTTATCGCAGCCATTGGCCGGCACCGGATGGGCCGCCGAGGGCTTTTCTGCGGTACTCTTGGACCCACCGCGCGACGGTGCTTACGAGGTGGTGCAAGGCATCGCCCGCCTCAAGGCCAGCAGGCTGGTCTATGTATCGTGCAACCCGGCCACACTGGCGCGAGACGCCCAGGTGCTGGCCGGCCAGGGGTACCGGTTAACACGGGCCGGGATTCTCGACATGTTTCCTCAAACGGCGCATGTCGAGGCCATGGCGTTATTCGAAGCGGGCTAGCTGACTGGCCCCTTGGTGCGGCCGCCACGGAAGGGTGGCTGTACGGTGATCGCCAGCGCCGCCGTGAGTGCAGCGCTGTATGGAAAGGTAAAACAAGATGGTACAGGTGAGAGTGCACCAGCCGGTCAACACGGACGGCAGTATCAATCTCGATGCATGGCTGGATCATGTGGTAAGTGTCGATTCGGCACTGGATCGCGCAGCGCTGAAAGAAGCCTGCGAGTTTGCTCACGAGGTCGAAAAAAAGGGCAACCCCGCCAAGCATTCCTGGGCGGACGGCACGTCCAGCTTTCAGGCAGGGCTGGAAATTGCCGAAATCCTCGCCGACCTCAAGCTCGACCAGGATTCGTTGGTGGCCGCGGTCATCTACCGTTCGGTGCGCGAGGGGAAGGTCACGTTGGCCGAGGTCAGCCAGCGCTTTGGGCCGGTGGTCTCGAAGCTGATCGACGGCGTGCTGCGCATGGCCGCCATCAGCGCCAGCCTCAGCCCGCGGCAGTCGCTGGTATTGGGCTCGCAGGCGCAGGTCGAAAACCTGCGCAAGATGCTTGTGGCCATGGTCGATGACGTACGCGTGGCGCTGATCAAGCTGGCCGAGCGGACCTGCGCCATCCGTGCGGTCAAGGCGGCCGACGATGAGAAACGCCTGCGCGTCGCGCGTGAGGTGTTCGACATCTATGCGCCGTTGGCGCACCGCCTGGGTATCGGCCATATCAAGTGGGAGCTGGAGGACTTGTCCTTCCGCTACCTGGAGCCCGAGCAGTACAAACAGATCGCCAAGTTGCTGCACGAGCGCCGGCTGGACCGCGAGCGGTTCATCAGCGACGTGATGAACCAGTTGCAGAACGAACTGCTGGCCACCGGGGTGAAAGCCGACATCAGCGGCCGGGCAAAACACATTTATTCGATCTGGCGCAAGATGAAGCGCAAAGGCCTGGAATTCAGCCAGATCTACGATGTGCGCGCAGTGCGTGTGCTGGTGCCGGAAATTCGCGACTGCTATACCGCATTGGGCATCGTCCACACCCTGTGGCGGCACATCCCCAAAGAGTTCGACGACTACATCGCCAACCCCAAGGAGAACGGCTATCGCTCGTTGCACACGGCGGTAATCGGGCCTGAGGGCAAGGTGCTGGAAGTGCAGATCCGTACCCACGGCATGCACGAGGAAGCCGAGCTTGGCGTGTGTGCCCACTGGCGCTACAAAGGCACCGACGTCAAGCCAAGCTCCAACCACTACGAAGAAAAGATCTCCTGGCTGCGCCAGGTGCTGGAATGGCACGAAGAGCTGGGCGACATCGGTGGCCTGGCCGAGCAACTGCGGGTCGACATCGAGCCGGACCGGGTTTATGTGTTCACCCCGGACGGGCATGCCATCGACCTGCCCAAGGGTGCGACACCGCTGGACTTCGCCTACCGCGTGCACACCGAAATCGGCCACAACTGCCGCGGCGCCAAGATCAACGGCCGGATCGTGCCGCTGAACTACAGCCTGCAGACGGGCGAGCAGGTCGAGATCATCACCAGCAAGCACGGCAACCCGAGCCGTGACTGGTTGAACTCCAACCTGGGCTATGTCACCACGTCGCGGGCCCGGGCCAAGATCGTGCACTGGTTCAAGCTGCAGGCGCGCGACCAGAACGTGGCCGCCGGCAAGACCTTGCTCGAACGGGAGCTCAGCCGCCTGGGCCTGCCGCAGGTGGACTTCGAGCGCCTGGCGGAGAAAACCAACGTCAAGACCGCCGAAGACATGTTCGCTTCGCTCGGTGCTGGCGACCTGCGCCTGGCGCACCTGGTCAACGCTGCCCAGCAGTTGCTGGAGCCCGAGCGCATCGAGCAGATCGAACTGGTGCCGCGCAAGCCTGCCGGGCCGCGATCCGGCAAGCGTGGCGACATCCAGATCCAGGGGGTTGGCAACCTGCTGACGCAGATGGCCGGCTGCTGCCAGCCACTGCCGGGCGATGCCATCGTCGGTTACATCACGCAAGGCCGTGGCGTGAGCATTCACCGCCAGGATTGCGCCTCGGTGCTGCAACTGGCAGGCAAGGAACCGGAGCGCATGATCCAGGTGAGCTGGGGGCCGATACCGGTGCAGACCTACCCGGTCGACATCGTCATCCGTGCCTACGACCGCCCGGGGTTGCTGCGCGATGTGTCGCAAGTGCTGCTGAACGAGAAGATCAACGTGCTGGCGGTGAACACCCGCTCGAACAAGGAAGACAACACCGCGCTGATGTCGCTGACCATCGAAATTCCAGGCCTGGACGCGCTGGGGCGGTTGTTGGGGCGCATCTCGCAGTTGCCGAACATCATCGAGACGCGGCGTAATCGTACCCCTTGAGACCGCGGCGCCTGCTTCGCGGGCTTGCCCGCTCCCACAGGTACGGTGCAGTTTTCGAAACCTGCATCCACCCTGTGGCAGCGGGCAAGCCCGCGAAGAAGCCACCACCGAAGGACCTGCCTGAATGACCTACACCCTCGAAGACCTGCTGCACCTCATGGCCCGCCTGCGCGACCCGCAGTACGGTTGCCCATGGGACCTGCAGCAGAACTACGCGAGCATCGTCCCGCATACCCTCGAAGAGGCCTACGAAGTCGCCGACACCATCGAGCGCGGTGACTTCGAGCACTTGCAGGGTGAGCTGGGCGACTTGCTGTTCCAGGTGGTCTACTACAGCCAGCTGGCCAGGGAGGAGGGGCGTTTCGAGTTCGATGGCGTGGTCGACAGCATCACCCGCAAGCTCATTCGGCGCCACCCGCATGTGTTCCCCACGGGTGAGCTGTATGCGCCGCTGGACACCCCCCGCTTGAGCGAGGCCCAGGTCAAGTCGCGCTGGGAAGAAATCAAGGCCCAGGAACGGGCGGAAAAAAGCCTGCCTGAGCAGTTGTCCCTGCTCGACGACGTACCCACGACCTTGCCGGCGCTGTCGCGGGCGGCCAAACTGCAAAAGCGTGCGGCCACGGTCGGCTTCGACTGGCCTGCGGCGCTGCCGGTGCTGGATAAAGTCCGCGAGGAACTGGATGAAGTGCTGCAGGCCATGGCCGATGGCGATGCCGATGCGCTCGAAGATGAGGTCGGTGACCTGCTGTTCGCGGCCGTGAACCTGGCGCGCCACCTCAAGCAAGATCCGGAACATGCCCTGCGCCGCGCCAATCGCAAGTTCGAGCGGCGTTTCCGCTTTATCGAACAGGCATTGCGCGACAGCGGTCGCCCTATTGAAGCGTGTAACCTTGACGAGCTGGACGCCCTGTGGGGCGAAGCCAAGCGTCAGGAAAAGAACCTGCCCAGCTGCGGCTGAGCTGTTGCATAAGTGAGTGAACATTCATGAGCCTTTCCCTTCGCGACCAATTGCTCAAAGCCGGTCTGGTCAACCAGAAACAGGTCTCGCAGACCAACAAAGCTGAAAAGAAACAGAAGCGCATGGAGCACAAAGGCCAGGTCGACGTCGACGACAGCCAGCAGCGTCTGGCCAAGGAAGCCATGGCCGAAAAGGTCAAGCGCGACCAGGAGCTGAACCGCCAGCAGCAGGAAAAGGCGGAGCAGAAGGCCCGTGCCGCACAGATCAAGCAACTGATCGAAGCCACGCGCCTGCCCAAGCTGAGCACAGAGGACTATTACAACTTCGTTGACGACAAGAAGGTCAAGCGTATCGCCGTCAACGCGCTGATGCGTACCAAGCTGAGCAACGGTGCGCTGGCGGTGGTGGCCCATGCCGGCGGTTACGAGGTGATCCCGCGCGAAGCAGCGGTGAAGATCCAGGAACGCGACCCCAGCCGTATCCTGTTGCTGAACACCCATGTCGAGGAAGCGGACGAAGATGACCCGTACGCGGCCTACAAGATCCCTGACGATCTGATGTGGTAAATACGAAAAACCCCGCTTCGGCGGGGTTTTTCATGACGAATGGGGTCATTGCGTGGTGCGCTGGTTTTCCAGGTTCTCGAGCTCTGCCCGGTACTGGTGGGCCTCGTGTTCATTGTGGAACATGCCGACCAGTTGACCTTGCTGGTGCACATCCCAGATGCGTACACCAGCGGCCACGCCTTCGTGGGACATTTTCGATTCGTCGCGTTCGGTTACTTGGACTGTCATCGTTAAACTCCACTTCTTGAGAGGGCTGCGACACTCTGTCGCACACCTTCTTTATAGAGTTTGTTAGCAGCCTAAGTAAATAAAATGGGCATGAAACAAGTTTCATGAAGGCCGAACGCGGTCAAAAAATGTGGGAGCGGCCTTGTGTCGCGAAAGGGTCGCGCAGCGGCCCCAAGCTCTCTGTCCTATCGCCAGATTGCCGGGGCCGCTTTGCGGCCCTTTCGCGACGCAAGGCCGCTCCCACAGGGGGTTCATTAGCCTTGTGCAGGCACAAAAAAGCCCCGCACTAGGCGGGGCTATCGGATGTTTCTGGCCACGCTGGCTCAGTTACCCTTCACCGGCTTGCCATCGACCGTGCCATCCTGCAGCACAATCACATACTCCTTGCCATCGGTCTCCACCTGGCGCAGTTGCACCAGCAGGTAGTCCCAGTTCTTGGCAAACCACAGCTCGGTGATGCGCTTGCTCTGGCTTGGGTCGCGCACGCGCTCGACCTTCACCGCATCGACCTGGCCGGTCTTGGTGGTGACTTTTTCAGTGCCCAGCACGCGGAAGTCGTAATTGTCGATCTCGTCGCCATCGACTACCTGGTAAGTCATGCTCTTCTTGCCTGCCGCCACGTCATGCTGCAAGGCCAGCTGGTAGGAAGACTTGTCCAGTACGCCGCGGTTGAGCGGCAGGGTAATGGCGTCGCCCCGGTCGCTACCGGTGATCTTCTTGGTGTTCCAGTCGAAGTTCAGGTCGACCTTCTTGGCCTTGCCCAGGCCACCACGCTCGAAGTGGTACTTCTGTGGCAGCAGGGTGTCGTTTTCCAGGCGCAGGGTGCTTTGCTCGGTCAGGCTGGCGATCATCATGGAAGCCTTGAAGTTAAGGTCCCAGGTACCGTTGGCATTTTTGACCAGGCTGCGCTCGGCGGTGCCGCTCATGGGCAGCTGCTTCCAGTCGGCGGTATAGCTGGCCGAGAAGGGCTTCAGATCAGCTGCCTGGAGCGGCAGGGCGAGCACGGCGAGAGCCAAGAGCAGGGCACGACGCATAAGTTCTCCTAGGATCGAATCAAGTGACCGCTGGCCGCCAGCGGCTGGCCGTCCAGTAATGCACCCTGTTCAGCAAGGCGCAAGCGGCCTTCGGCAAACCAGCGCACTGCCAGCGGGTAGATCAGGTGTTCCTGCTGGTGAACCCGCTGGGCCAGGCTTTCGACGGTGTCGTCTGGCGCCACCGGCACTACTGCCTGTACGACCAGTGGGCCGCCATCGAGTTCCTCAGTCACGAAGTGTACGCTGCAGCCATGCTCGGCGTCGCCTGCCTCCAGCGCCCGGCGGTGGGTATGCAGCCCTTTGTACCTGGGCAGCAACGACGGGTGGATATTGAGCAGGCGGCCCTGATAGTGGCGCACGAAGTCGCCACTGAGGATGCGCATGAACCCGGCCAGCACCACCAGGTCCGGGGCAAAGCCGTCGATGCACGCCATCAGCGCTGCATCGAAGGCTTCACGGCCGTCGAACCGGGTGTGGTCGAGCACCGCGCTTTCAATGCCGGCGGCTGCGGCGCGTTGCAGGCCGAAGGCATCGGCGCGGTTGGAGACCACCGCACGAATGCGCACCGGGCTGTCCTGGCCTTGGCAACTGTCGATCATGGCTTGCAGGTTGCTGCCGGAACCCGACAGCAGTACCACTATATTGCAGGTCTTGCTCGGCATCAGTGTGCCTTGAGGTTCTGCAGCTCGACCTGGGCGGCGCCTTCGGCGGCTTCGGCGATGTGGCCGATGACCCATGGCTGTTCACCGGCGGCGCGCAGTTCGTTCAGGGCCGCTTCGACCTGGTCCTGGGCGACGCAGATGACCATGCCAACGCCGCAGTTCAATACGCGGTGCATTTCGTGCTCGTCGACGTTGCCTTTTTCCTGCAGGAAGTCGAACACCGCCGGGCGCTGCCAGCTGGCCACGTCTACCACGGCCTGGGCGTTTTTCGGCAGTACGCGCGGGATGTTGTCGAGCAGGCCGCCACCGGTGATGTGGGCCATGGCTTTGACTGCGCCGGTGTTCTTGATCAGCTGCAGCAGCGGCTTGACGTAGATGCGGGTCGGGGCCATCAGCAGGTCGGTCAGCGGGGTGCCGCCCAGCTGGGTGTTCTCGATGTCGGTGGCCGACACTTCGAGGATCTTGCGGATCAGCGAGTAGCCGTTGGAGTGCGGGCCGGAGGACGGCAGGGCGATCAGTGCATCGCCGGTGGCAACCTTGGAACCGTCGATGATGTCGGCCTTTTCCACCACGCCCACGCAGAAACCGGCCAGGTCGTAGTCTTCGCCTTCGTACATGCCAGGCATTTCGGCGGTTTCACCACCGACCAGCGAGCAGCCGGCCAGTTCGCAACCGGCACCGATGCCGGTGACCACGGTGGCAGCCACGTCGACATTGAGCTTGCCGGTGGCGTAGTAGTCGAGGAAGAACAGCGGCTCGGCGCCGCACACCACCAGGTCGTTGACGCACATGGCGACCAGGTCCTGGCCGATGCTGTCATGCTTGTTCAGGTTCAGCGCCAGGCGCAGCTTGGTGCCGACGCCGTCGGTGCCGGAGACCAGCACCGGCTGCTTGTAGCCGGCCGGGATCTCGCAAAGGGCGCCGAAGCCGCCCAGGCCACCCATGACTTCAGGGCGTGCGGTGCGTTTTGCCACGCCCTTGATGCGTTCGACCAGTGCTTCGCCGGCGTCGATGTCTACACCGGCGTCCTTGTAGCTCAGGGAGGGTTGCTTGCTCATTGATCCAGGCCTTTAGGAGGGAGGGATTCTTAAAAACGACCATGGCGGCCAAGGCCGGCGGGTGAGCGACGGCTGCCTGAAACGTCAGTGGTCTGTGAAGGCGCGCGATTTTATCAGGGTTGCCGGGCAGCGGCCATCCTCAGGCCGACGGGCAGGCCGGTAAATTGCTGAAAAATGGCCCGGGGTGGTTGATGGGGTTGCATATGTATAAGCTGCAACCAGCGAGCCTCAGGCCGCAAGAAAATGCAGCGCCGCGCTGGCGCTGCATTAAGCTTGTAGCGTGAAGCTCACGGCTTGAAGCACGACTGGACGGAATCCTCGATGCGCTTGATCTCTATTCTGGCAGCCGGTTGCCTGGCCCTTGTGTCGGCCGCCGCCATGGCTGAAAACGTCTCCGACCTTTACCAGGTGCACGAACCGCTTGCGGGGCAGGGCGCCGAAGCGCGTACAGCCGCTACCGGCAAGGCCCTCGAAACCCTCATCCTGCGCCTGACCGGTGACCCCAAGGCGGTGCAAAGCCCAGGGTTGGCGGGCCTGCGCAAAGACCCGCAGCAAATCATCAACCAGGTCGGCACCGAGGCGGGCCCGCCGGAATCGGTTGTGGTCGAGTTCGACCCGGGCAGTACCGAGCGCGCACTGCGCAAGGCTGGCCTGGCCTTGTGGGGGAGCAACCGGCCGTCGATCCTCAGCTGGTGGCTCAATCACAGTGTCGAAGGCAGCAGCCTGGTCGGTGATGGCCAGCCCAGTGCCCAGCCACTGCGGCGTGCCGCCCAGCATCGCGGTTTGCCGCTGCGCCTGCCGCTGGCCGACCTGCAGGAGCAATTGGTAGCCAATGCCAAACAACTCGAAGGCAGCGACCCGGCGCCGCTGCGCGAGGCCGCCGAGCGTTACGGCGCCGACGCCATGCTGGCGGTGCATGCCCAGGAAGCCGATGGCAAGTGGCAAGGTAAATGGCAACTGTGGCTGGGTGACCAGCGCGAGCAGGGCACTGCCGAGGGCGCCGACCAGGCCGCACTGGCTGATGCCGTGATGCTGGCGGTGGGCAACCGCCTTGCACCGCGTTATGTCACCCGGCCGGGGGCCAGCAGCCAGTTGCAGGTGCAGGTGCAGGGGATGAACCTGCAGCGCTACGCCGAGTTGGCTCGGGTGCTGGAACCCTATGGCCCACGCTTGCAGTTGGCTGACGGCACCACCCTGACCTACGGCGTGACCGGCAACCGTGAGCAATTGCGTGCCCAGCTGGGCCTGGCCAAGTTGCAGGAGCTGCCGGTGGAACAAACCGCCGCAGTACCGGCCACGCCGGTGCCTACGGGTGGCCAGGCCCCGGCTACCGAGCCTCAACCTACACCCCCGCCGTTCGACGGCCTGCGTTTTCGTTGGTAAGGAGTACTGACATTGACTGACCTGCGTCGCTGGATCTGGCTGGGCGCCATACTGCTGGTTGTCGTGCTGCTCTATAGCTTGCACAACATTCTCACGCCCTTTCTGATCGGTATTCTGCTGGCCTACCTGGCCGACCCGCTGGTTGATTGGCTGGAGCGCCGCGGGCTGTCGCGGACATGGGGTGTGGTGGTGGTTTTCGCGCTGTTCACCTTGCTGTTCATGGCGTTGTTGCTGGTGCTGGTGCCGATGCTGGCCAAGCAGCTGGTGCGCTTGTACGAGCTGGCGCCGCAGATGCTTGACTGGTTGCAGCACGTGGCCTTGCCGTGGGTGCAGCAGCGGCTTGGCCTGGCCGATGGTTTCTGGAAGTTCGACAAGATCAAGTCGGCTATCAGCGAGCACATGGGCCAGACCACCGACATTGTCGGGGTGGTGTTGTCGCAGGCGACCGCTTCGAGCCTGGCGCTGATCGCCTGGCTGGCCAACATGGTGATGATTCCGGTCGTGGGCTTCTACCTGCTGCGGGACTGGGACCTGATGATGGCCAAACTGCGCAGCCTGTTGCCCCGCCAACAGGAACCCCAGATAGTCGGCCTGGCTGGCGAGTGCCATGAAGTACTGGGGGCCTTCGTTCGCGGGCAGCTGCTGGTGATGGTGGCGTTGGGCATCATCTATTCGGTGGGGCTGATGCTGGTGGGCCTGGAACTGGGCCTGCTGATCGGCATGCTCGCCGGCTTGGCGGCCATCGTGCCGTACATGGGTTTCATCATCGGCATCGGCGCGGCGCTGGTGGCCGGGCTGTTCCAGTTTGGCGGCGACCTGTACCCGATGCTGGGCATTGTCGCGGTGTTCGTCATCGGGCAGGCACTGGAAGGCATGGTGCTGACACCGTTGCTGGTGGGTGACCGCATCGGCTTGCACCCGGTGGCGGTGATCTTCGCCATCCTCGCGGGGGGCGAGCTGTTCGGTTTTACCGGGGTATTGCTGGCGCTGCCGGTGGCGGCGGTGATCATGGTGCTCCTGCGGCATGTGCATGATCTTTATAAAGAGTCGGACATGTATGCCGGGGACGTCGACCCAGAGCTGTAACCCCGGCCACCGCGTCGCGGCTTCATGAGGGGCGCTCCTGTCGTGGCGCAGTGTCGGGGGGTTGCAGCGCAACCTGTTGATTTTGCTTGCGCTATCGGTTGCCGCGATTGTGCGCCCCGCGTTGCGGGTATAGACTTTGCAGATTGTTCACCTAAGGCCCCCTGCGGTCTCATCGACTGCCCGCGAGCATGAAACCACCGATCCAGTTGCCCCTGGGTGTGCGCCTGCGCGATGACGCCACCTTCATCAACTACTATCCGGGCGCCAATGCTGCGGCATTGGGCTACGTCGAGCGGTTGTGCGAAGCCGACGCCGGCTGGACCGAAAGCCTTATCTACCTGTGGGGCAAGCAGGGTGTTGGCCGCAGCCACCTGCTGCAGGCCGCCACGCACCGTTTCCAGCAGCGCGGTGAGCCCGCGGTCTACCTGCCACTGGCGCAACTGCTCGAGCGTGGCGTAGGGCTGCTCGACTACCTGGCGCAGTATGAACTGGTCTGCATAGACGATCTGCATGTGATCGCCGGCAAGCCAGACTGGGAAGAGGCCATGTTCCACCTGTTCAACCGCCTGCGTGACAGCGGCCGACGGCTGTTACTGGCCGCCTCGGCATCACCCCGCGAACTGCCGGTCAAGTTGCCGGATCTGAAGTCGCGGCTGACCCTGGCCCTGGTGTTCCAGATGCGTGGCCTGTCCGATGAAGACAAGCTGCGTGCGCTACAACTGCGTGCCTCGCGCCGCGGCCTGCACCTCACCGACGAAGTCGGGCATTTCATCCTTACCCGCGGTGCACGCAGCATGAGTGCGCTGTTCGACCTGCTCGAGCGCCTCGACCAGGCATCGCTGCAGGCCCAACGCAAGCTCACCATCCCTTTCCTCAAGGAAACCCTCGGCTGGTAACCCCCTGAAATCCTTGGGCCAGAGCAGCAAAACGAAAAAGTCACATCTTTTTCGATAAAATTTGCAAATGGCCATGATAGAGGGCATAGTTTCCCCCTTCTAAAGGATTACAGACACGGTCGTGCCCATGCTGAAGCGCTTTGCACCCCTCGTGCCACTCGCACTCGTGACCCTGCTTTTTGGCTGCGCGGCCCAAGGCCCGGTTTCCCAGTCCCAGGATCACACCCCTGTCGCCGCTCAGGCGGCAGTTAAAACCCAAGCCTCGCCTTCGTCGGTATTCGGCGAACCGGAAGAGCTGGCTACCGAAGATGACCTGGCGTCGTTCTCCAGCAGCAAGCCTTACCAGCTGCCGGTTCTGGCCGACAGCATCCTGGAACGCGGCATGTCGTTGATCGGCACCCGTTATCGCTTCGGCGGTACCTCGGAAAAGTCCGGCTTCGACTGCAGTGGCTTCATCGGTTATCTGTTCCGCGAAGAGGCGGGCATGACCCTGCCGCGCTCCACGCGTGAAATGATCAACGTCGATGCCCCGAAAGTGGCGCGCAACAAACTCAAGCCAGGTGACCTGCTGTTCTTCAGCACCAATGGCCGCGGTCGCGTCAGCCATGCCGGCATCTACCTGGGTGACAACCAGTTCATCCACTCCAGCAGCCGCCGCAGCGGTGGCGTGCGCATCGACAGCCTCGGTGACCGCTACTGGAGCAAGACCTTCATTGAAGCCAAGCGCGCCTTGGCCATGGCGCCGACCAACATCGCGCGCAACTGATGGCAAAATGCTGTACCCTGCCACGGCGGCGGTGCTTTTGAAAAAAAGCTCGCCGCCGTGCGCATTTACAGAAAGCGTCTAATCTAATTTCTCAACTCTTTTCAGCTGCAGCGCAGCGGTCTCAGACAGGAAGTTATGGCCATGGCAACGATGGCGCGGTTCGCATTCCTCTCCTTGGCAACCTTGCTGGCTGCCTGTTCCAGCCGTGCCCCTGCGCCGGCCCCTGTGATAAAGCCCCAGGTCACCTCCTATAGCCAGGCCAGCCCTTCGCCGGTTGCCGATGACGTGTTGATTCGCGCCATTGGTCTGGTGGGCACGCCCTACCGCTGGGGTGGCAATACGCCGGATTCCGGCTTCGATTGCAGCGGCCTGATCAAGTACGTTTACCGGGATGCCGCCGGCATCAGCCTGCCGCGCTCGACGCGGGAGATGATCGTCATGCGGGCGCCCACCGTAAACCTCAACGCGTTGCAGTCCGGTGACCTGGTATTCTTCGCTACCAGTGGCGGCTCGCAAGTCAGCCATGCAGGTATCTACGTAGGTGATGGGCGCTTTGTGCATGCCCCTTCCACGGGTGGCACCGTGCGCCTGGACTACCTGTCCAACAGCTACTGGGCCAAGGCCTACCTGCAGGCCAAGCGGGTGATTCCACAAGGGCACCTGGCGCAGAACCCCTGATAGCAGGGGATCGGGGCTACGGCGCGGTGGCGGCTGCCTTGCTCACCCGCCAGACCACGTTGCCCACATCGTCTGCCACCAGCACCGCTCCGCGTCCATCGTTGATGACACCGACCGGGCGCCCCTTGGCCTGGCCCTGTTCATCCAGGAAGCCGCTCAGCAGGTCCACCGGGCTGCCTGCAGGTTTGCCTGCGCGGTCGAACGGCACGAAAATGACCTTGTAGCCACTGTGAGGCTTGCGGTTCCAAGAGCCATGTTGCCCGACGAACGCGCCGCGCTGGAATGGCGCAGGCAGCGCACCCGGTTCGGCGAACGCCAGCCCCAACGAGGCGGTGTGCGGCCCCACGGCATAATCGGGGACCAGCGCCTGGGCTACCTTTTGCGGTGCGGGCGGTTGCACACGGCTGTCCACATGCTGGCCGTAGTAACTGTAGGGCCAGCCATAAAAGCCGCCGTCCTTCACGGAGGTGATGTAATCGGGCACCAGGTCGCTGCCGATTTCGTCGCGTTCATTGACGGCAGTCCACAGGCTGCCGCTGTTCGGCTCCCAGGCCAGGCCGTTGGGGTTGCGCAGCCCGGTGGCGAACAACCGGTGCTGGCCGTTGGCCGGGTTCACTTCCCAGATCGCAGCCCGCCCTTGTTCCTTGTCCATTCCGTTCTCGGCGACATTGCTGTTTGAACCGACTGTCACGTAAAGGTGTTTGCCGTTGGGGCTGGCGATCACGTTCTTGGTCCAGTGGTGGTTCAGCGGGCCCCCGGGTAGCGCGGTTACCACCTGGCCTTTGTCGGTGATGTGGGTTGCGCCGCTTTGGTAATGAAAAC
>NZ_BCBD01000114.1:0-17622 GCF_001320345.1 Pseudomonas sp. NBRC 111127
TCCTGCGCGCGGTCACGGTGGGTGTACGCCGCTCATTTGACCAGGATCCACGCTTCGGCCTTGCGGTTCTAACCGAAATCGCCTCGCGCGCCTTGTCTCCGGCGACCAATGATTCCGGGACCGTGATCGATGTGATCGGCCGTGGAGTCAGGTGTTTTTCCAAGTGGTCGATGCAATCCCCGGCCTCTGATGACGTCGATGAGAAGTGTCTGCGCGTTCATGTTCGGTGCATCGAAGTGCACGATTTATTCGATGACTTCTTTACATTGATCGCACGGGACGGGGCAGGGCTGTTGGAAATCGATATCCGGCTGATCAAGGCATTGATCAGTCTGGCTGAACTCGATCCACAGCGGTATGGCAAGCATTGCCGACACCATGCCGCTTTACTGGTCAAACGTGCGCAGACATCGTTGCACCTGGATGAAGAAAAGCAGCGGCTCCTGGATGTAGCCAAGCCGTTGCTTGGTCTGTAGCTTCGGCGCGCAAACGTAAAAGCCATCGGCGAAGTTTGATAAAGCTGAAATCACTACGGCGCTTCTTGCACTCTGCGCTTGGCGATGGAGAGTTTCGAGTAGTGTACTGGGGCGGCGGGTGCACTATTTTCAATCGCCTTGAGAAATGCCTCGGCGTCGTTCATGGGCAGGTGTTTGAGGTACTCGACATCCAGGTTCCACCATTCGCTTGCAAGCAGCCGCTCAATGATTTCAGGGCTATGCCGGTATTTGATGAACTTGGCTGGGTTTCCGCCAACGATCGCATAGGGGGGCACGTTTTTTGTCACCACTGCCCGTGTGGCAATGATTGCCCCCGTGCCTACCTCTACACCTTCCAGGATGGTCGCGCCATGCCCGACCCAGACATCGTGGCCCAGGGTCACCCAAGCGGCCCCTGGCGAATAGGACAAGCCTCCCGTTTCATACTGGAAGGGGTGCGTGCTTACCCAATCGGTAGGGTGGGTATGCTTTTCCTGGCCCAGTGTGCAGTCGGATCCGATCGAGCAAAAACGGCCGATCGCAGAAATCACGGATAACGTGCTGCCACTCCTGATGTAGGTGTGGGCACCGATGGTTACCGACGGCGACTCTACCCTGACGTGTCCAAGGCTTACACCTTGCTCAATGGTTGCGCAGGCACGGGCGCTGAAGGAACCAGAACCTCCGGCGGCTTTGCCGCCCAGTTTTCGGAACGCTTTCTTGAATTGTTGTTCTCTGAGGATTCTGAGCATCTTTCTGATGGCACCACGGCTGTTGAGTGGGGATGTTAGCAAGCACCTTGCGATCAAAGAAGGCCTGGCCCTGCGCTGCCCGGTCTCACGCGCCGGCAATTTGCGGGTGTGGGCAGCTTCAGCCGCTGTGTTCAGCGCAAACTCGCGGACCGCCGCCTATAATCGGCTAGCTGTGTATGTCTAACGATTATCGTGGAGATTACGATGAGCAACGCTTCAGTATCGTCTGAGCCCGTTCAAGATTTTTCCAGCTTCGTAGGTCGGCATTTCATCTACACCTATGCCAATGGATGGAAGTACGAATGGTATGCACGCAATGAAAAAACCTGTGACTATCGTATCCACCAAGGACTGGTTGGCGGTCGCTGGGTTACCCACCAGCCCATGAACCTGGTGCAGTTGGCGCCGGACCTGTTCAAGGTCGATTGGCATGAGCCAACCGGCACTTGCGTCAGCCTTTCATTCGACCTGTCGCGCCGGATTCTGCACGGCACCATTTTCTTTCCGCAATGGATCGCTGGCGAAGGCCAGCACCCGGAAAAAACCATTTGTTATCAAAACGAATTCATCGAAGACATGCATAGATTCCGCGATGAAGGCCCGGCTTATCCCTATGTGATCATCGCCGAATTCGCCCAGATCACCTATATGGAAGATGTGGGTACCGATAACGACAGCGTCATCAATGCCGCGCCGGGGCAACTGCCTCAGGGCTACACCGAGCGCGTCAACTGACGCTATTGCACAGGGCTCGCAGGGTGCTCGCCCTGCGGCCTGACAGCAAGTTGAGTGCCGCCGCCCAGGTGACTGCCGACTGGCCCGCCGCGCTCTATTAATTAGAACGCATCTCTGCAGCCCTCTGCTTGTAGCCCTTTAGGGTGCCTCATAAGATTAGCCAGTTTCGCCTGTATTTCTATCGAGGCGTTGATTCTGGGAGTGGGGAATCCATGAAGAGGCCAGTCAGCCAGGTCGGCATGAAGTGGGTCGTCGAGGCGTTGGGCAGGCTACCCCATCGCTTGCAATCTGCCATTGGCGGGTCTCGTCTCAACCAGCCGGGTCACGTGTTAAGCGCCGAAGTGGCGATGTTTCTCAGGCTGATGGGGGATCGCGAGCTTGCCCGCCCGCAGCACCAGCCCCTGGATAAAGTGCGCAAACAGACCGACCATGACGCCTGGGTGTTTGGCGGCTGTGATGCACCTGTCGACCTGGAGCGAAGCTTCACGATCGACGGGCAGGGCGGGCCTGTTCCAGTCAAGACGTTCGTAACGAACGACTGCGCGCAGGGCGTACTCATTTACTTCCACGGTGGCGCCTGGGTATCCGGAAGCCTGGCAAGCTGTGAAAGTATCTGCCGGTATCTGGCGCGCGAAGCCAGGCTGCACGTACTGTCGGTGGACTACCGGCTGGCACCCGAGCATCCATTTCCTGCCGCCATCGATGACGCACTGGCAGCCTATGAGCATGTGCTGAAGGACATGCAGGCGGCCAATACGCCTGGCGCATTCATTGCCGTGGCGGGCGACAGCGCGGGTGGCAATATTGCTGCCGCGTTGTGCTACACGCTCAGAGAGCAGAAACGGCGCTTGCCCGACTTCCAACTGCTGTTCTACCCGGTCCTGGACAACGAAAACAGGTCGACGTCCTATTCGCTGTTCGAAACGGGCTATGTGTTGACTGCGGACCAGATGAACTGGGCGCGTGAGCTGTATGTGCCCAGCCGGGCCTACAGCGACCCGGCTGTGTCGCCGTTGCTGGCCGACAGTTTTGAAGGGCTGCCACCAACGTATATTGCCACCGCCGAGTTCGATGTACTTCGCGATGAAGGTGAGGCGTATGCGCACCTGTTATCGGCCGCTGGGGTGAACGTGACCCTGCGCAGGGCGGCTGGGCTCATTCATGGGTTTGCGAACATGATGGGCGTCAGTCGCGTGGCCAGGCAGGAAATGCAGCAGGCAGTAGCAGCGCTGGTACGTAGCCGACAAGCGCACGGTGGGAAATGAGGGGTTGTCAGGCCTCTGGTGCCTGACAACCGCCAAGTGTGCATGCCCCGATGCGCCCTGTTGCGTCAGGGGACACTTTTGATTTTCAGCACCAGCAGCCCGCCCATCAAGCCTGCCAGGCCTGCAAACATGTAGAGGGCAGGGTAGCCTCCGAACTGGGTCACCAGCATGGCGCACAGGGCAGGGGCGAGGATCTGTGGCCCGACGATGGCAACGTTGATGATCCCCAGGTCCTTGGCATGGTCCGCCGAACTGGGCAGCACCTGGCTGATGAGCGCTTGATCGACGGCGACATAGGCACCATAGCCAACACCGAGTATCGCTGAGGAAACCATAGCCATCGGCCAGTTCTGCCAGAAGGCCAACAACAGCGAAGCCACTCCCATGATCAT
The DNA here is from genome assembly GCF_001320345.1 of Pseudomonas sp. NBRC 111127. Classification (NCBI taxonomy): domain Bacteria; kingdom Pseudomonadati; phylum Pseudomonadota; class Gammaproteobacteria; order Pseudomonadales; family Pseudomonadaceae; genus Pseudomonas; species Pseudomonas sp. NBRC 111127. Next base: position 3,621 of record NZ_BCBD01000114.1, read on the forward strand.
CCCCGACACCGTCACGATGGCTTTGCGCCGGCCGGTCCGATCCGATATGGCCCCGCAGGCGAAAGCGGTGACCACCACGGCAGCGGTATAGATCAGCACCAGCTTCAGCAAGCCGTCTTCGGCCCGCTCACCCGGGTAAAGCGCCTCATAGCGCAGGCCGTCGCGAAGAAAGTACAGAAAGAACAGGGTACCTGTGGCGCTGCTGAGGCCGACCAGAAAGCGCGTCGACCATGCCCAGGCAAAATCCGGATGCTTTCTGGGGCTGATCCAGAAGGCCGAAAAGAACGCCTTCCAACGCCATTCACCGGTGTGCGCCTGCTGCCCCAGCGGATCATCGGTAAACAACACAAATGGCATTGAAAGCACCACGAATATGGCCGCGACGACGGTGTAGCTTTGCGCTATGCCTACACCCAGCGTGGTGGTGATGACGGCGCCCAGTACAACTGCCACGGACAACATCACGCCATTCCAGGCGCTGACAATGGCCCGTTGCTCAACTGGCACGCGGTCCGGTATTGCAGCGGTGATTGCACACAACACCCCGCTGGTGCCCACTTGTACCAAGGCCCAATAAACGACGATGCCCGTCCAGGTCGTTTGCTTGCCCAGCATGTAAAGTGCCAGCGCGCCGACGACAATGCCGAGAAAGTTCCACGGGTGACGGCGGCCGAACACTGAGCGGGTTCTGTCCGACAGAAAGCCGATGACAGGCTGTGCGACCAGTGCGATGGCCGAACCAATGCCCATCACCATGCCCAGCGCGCTTTCTTTCGAGTTGGGCGCCAATATTTCCATCTGCTGGGCAAGCAGTACTTGGATGGGGGCGAATACCGCCAGCCAGACGCCAAGCAGTGACAGTGCCATGGCTAGAATGAAACCCCTGCCTACCCGGGTGCCAGGCCCGTGGTCACAGCGCTGCATTTTCAAATCCGTGCGCAACTCACCCATCGTGTTTTCCTTGTTGTTATTGATCGGTCAAGGTCGCCAGCCAGTGTCAAACCTGCTGGCTGAGCACCAGCTTGTTCAGGAAGCTATTGCAAAGGTCCAGTTGCTCGAGCGACACGTATTCATTGGCCTTGTGTGCCTGCTCGATGTAGCCGGGCCCACAAACGATGGTGGGCACGCCAACTTCCTGAAATAAGCCTGCCTCGGTGGCATAGGAAACCCGGCGTACGCGGGTGTCTTGCCGCAAGCCGGCAATCAGCGTGCAGATTGCTTCTTTTTCGCTGGGGCTCAATGCGGGTGCCCTGGAGATTTTCTCGAAGACGATTCCTGCGGTATGCACGCGTGACTTCATCTCCGGCTGCAGCACCTCTTCGGCGTAGCGGGTTATTTTTGCGTATATCGATTCGGGGTCGACGCCTGGCAGGTTGCGGAACTCGAACTGAAACTCGCAGTGTTCCGGGATCGTGTTGATTGCTATGCCGCCACTGATCGTGCCTGTTTGCGCGGTACTGAACGGTACGTCGAAACCCTCATCGAACGGGCCGTGATGGGAAGACTGCCGTGCGAGGTCGCTGATGAAGGTAATCAGCCGCGCTGCATACTCGATGGCGTTCACCCCGGCCGGTTGCAGCGACGAGTGCGCAGCATGCCCTTTGACCTCGCAGCGGTAGGCATTGATGCCCTTGTGGGCAACGACGATGCCCATGCCGGTGGGCTCGCCAACGATGCAACCCTGCGGTGCAACGCCGCGCTTGACCAGGTCTTGCACCATTGAGGGGGCACCGGCACAGCCGATCTCTTCATCATATGACAGCGCAAAATGCAGCGGCGCTTTCAACGCGGTGCGCAGCATGTTCGGCAGCTGTTCCAGAGCGACTCCAATGAAGCCCTTCATGTCGCATGCGCCACGTCCGTACAGCTTGTTGTCGCGTACGGTCGGTGAGAAAGGGTCGGACGCCCAGGCCTGGCTGGTGACCGGAACCACATCGGTATGGCCGGACAAGACCAACCCGCCGGTCGTGGACCCGTCACACGCAGGGACCGTGGCGAACAAGTTGGCCTTGCGCCCGTCACGGTCGTAGATGAGGGTGCTGTCGATACCGTAAGACTTGAAGTAGTCGCGTACCACTTCTATCAACCCCAAGTTCGACAGCGCGCTCGTTGTATCCATGCTGATGAGCCGCTCGACCCATGGGTAGGCAGTGCAAAAATTAGCAGAAGTCATCTTATGGTCTTCATTCAAAGTACATCGGCATTGGGGTGGGCGCGGCGGTGGATGGCGCGAGTTTGCCGAGCACCAATGCCCACGTTTGAATCATCGCGTGCGGCCAACCGCCTGCATTATTGAAGTTCTGCAAGGCTGCAGGTACACCTGCCGGGCTGATGCTATGACGCCTAAAAAGTGACTACAATCAATGTCAGCTTGTTTTTTGTTCTGATTGTTAGATCAACGAGGGCGCGGCATGAGTCGACTGATCAACCTTTCACGCATTGCCTATTTCCACGAAGCTGCCCGTTGCGGCAGCATTCGCGCGGCTGCCGACCTGCTGAACGTCGCCCCATCGGCGGTCACCCGGCAGATCCAGCTGCTGGAGGCCGAACTGGCGACGGTATTGCTCGAGCGGCGTGGCCGGGGCGTGGCGCTGACGGAGGCGGGCAAGCAGGTCATCGAGTTTCACCGCGAACAGGAGGCGCATCTCGGTGACCTTCTGGGCCGGCTTCAGTCGCTTCGGGAGATGAAAACCGGCCACGTGAGCCTGGTTCTGGGTGAGGGGTTCGTCAACGACATCCTCAACGGCCCCTTGCCGCGGTTCTGCAAAGCCTACCCAGGCGTGAAAATCAGCCTCGACTCGGCGGGTACCAACGAGCTGATTCGCAAGGTGCTGGAAGACGACGCCGAGATCGGGCTGGTCTACAACCCGCCGACCCACCCCAAATTGGTCTCTCGCGCCTGCCGTGTGCAGCCGATGAAAGTGATCTTCAGCCCCGACTCGCCGCTGCGCAAGGGCGACGGGCCCCTGCGTGCCCGTGAGTTGCTGGACTACCCGCTGGCGGTCACCTATTCCACGCATGGCGTCAGGCAACTGGTGGATGTGCTGGAGCTGGCCGAGAAAGTCAGGTTCGACCCGGTGATGACCACCAACTCGATCGCCACGCTCACCCAGTTCGCCAAGACAGGGCTGGGTATCGCCTTCCTGCCGGCATTCGCCATAAAAGCAGAGCTGGACGCTGGGGAACTGCTGTGCCGGGATGTGGGCCATCCACTTTTCCTGACGGCCGAAGCCCACGTGGTAACGCGTGTTGGGCGCCGGTTGTCCTCGGCGGCTGCGCGCATGCTGCAAGTACTGACAACGCAGATGCAGGCTTTCAAGTAAACGCAAGTATGGCACTTGACAGGGCAAGTTGCGCCTGTATTCTGATGACAAGCGTAGTCAAAATGTGAGAACAATAATATGCATTATGACCTGATCATCAAGAACGGCCTGGTCTTCGATGGCGTCAGCCACAATGGCGTGGCGGCGGATGTTGGCATCCAGGACGGGCGTGTTGTTGCCGTCAGTGCATCAGCACTTGACCCGGCAGTGGCGGCAGCGGTACTGGATGCGAAAGGTTGCTGGGTGATGCCCGGTTTTCTGGAAATGCACTCCCACTACGATGCGGAGATATTGAGTTCTGCTGCATTGAAAGAATCCATCCGCCACGGTGTCACCACCGTGGCGACGGGTCTTTGTTCGCTGAGCATGGTTTCAGCTTCGGCGCAGGATTGCGCGGATCTGTTCAGCCGTGTGGAGTCCATCCCGCATGATCATGTACTGGACCTGCTGACCACACATAAGCGTTGGTCATCGCCGGCCCAGTACCGCACCTTCCTCGAAGGGTTGCCGTTAGGGCCGAACGTGGCGTGCTACATCGGCCACTCCGATATCAGGGCTGCCGCCATGGGGTTGCTCGAGGCCACCACGCCGCGGCCACCGACCGAGCAGGAACTGCGCAGCATGGAGGCCCTGCTCGATGAAGCTTTGGACCAGGGGTTCCTTGGCCTGTCGGTCATGAAAACCAAGATCGACCGGGTGGCCGGCGAACGTGCATGGTCGCGCCCACTGCCCTCGACCTTTGCCAGCTGGGCCGAAATGGCCCGGCTGTTCAAACGGCTGCGCGCTCGCGGGGCGATCCTGCAGGGCGCCCCGGATGTGGCCGAGCCCTCCAGTGCGGTACGCCTGATGTTCGCTGCCTCGGGCTGGTTCCGGCCAAAGCTGAAAACCACGTTGCTCACGGCGCTGGACCTGAAGGTGAAGCCCAGCCTGCAGAAGATGGTTCGCCTGAGTGGCTGGGTTACCCAAAAGCTGCTGCGCGGCAACCTCAAATGGCAGTTTCTACCGGCGCCACTGCGGGTCTACAGCGCGGGGCTGAATTTCAACAATTTCGACGAATTTGCCGGCGGCCTGGTGCTGCGCAACCTGAAGAACGAAGAGGACCAGTACGCAGAAGCCACCAAGCCCGAGTTCCGTGAATTATTCAAACAGGGTTTGGGCAGCGTATTGAAAGTAGGGCTCTGGCAACGCGACTTTTCCGACGCTTATGTCACAGCCTGCCCGGACCCAAACCTGGTTGGCCGCAATTTCGGCGAAATCGCCAGGTCGCGCGAGCAGGACCCTATCGACTGCTTCCTCGATCTGGCGGTGCAGTACAAATCCGAGCTTGTCTGGACCACGCTGATGGGCAACAGCCGGGTCGAGGTCATGCACAAACTCATGCGCAGCCGCAGCGTCCATGTCGGCTTCGCTGATTCCGGGGCGCATATTCGTGGCCTGGCTTTCTACAATTTCCCGTTGCGCTTCCTGAAATATATCCGCGATGCCCACCTGGAAGGTAACCACTTCATGAGCGTGGGCGAGGGGGTGGCGCGTGTCACTTCCGAACTGGCCGACTGGTACGGGCTGGACGCAGGCAGGCTGAGGCCGGGCGCCCGGGCAGATATCGCCATCGTTGACCCCCAGGGCTTGAACAGTGACCTGGACGCGGTCAGCGAAGACCTCATCGAAAACACCCCGCTCAGGCGGTTGGTCAACCGCAACGACCAGGCAGTGCTGGCCACGTTGGTCAATGGGCGAGTGGCCTATGCCAGGGACGGTGGGTTCGCCAAGGACCTTGGCGTAGCGCACCACTATGGCAAATTCCTGCCGGCCCGTACTCAGCCTGCCTGAGCAAGAGGATCACCAACATGCACAGAACCATAGGGCAGTTCATCGATGGCAGGCAGGTCTACGCCAGCGGTTGCAGCACATTCGACTCGATCAACCCAGCCAACGGCCAGCTGTTGGCCACTGTCGAGCAAGCCAGCGCAGGGCAGGTCGACGACGCCGTGCTGTCGGCCAGCGCGGCGCAACGCGAGTGGGTCAAGCTTCCGGTGGCTGAGCGCACTGCGATAATGCTGGATGCAGCCAAGCTGATCTTGCTGCGCAATGACGAACTGGCGCAGCTGGAAACCCTCGATACCGGCAAGCCAATCTTCGATACCTCCAGGGTCGACATCAAAGGCGGGGTAGCGGTCATGCGCTACTTTGCCGGCTTGATGGCGGCTATCGAAGGCCGGCAGTCACCTGTGGGCGAAACAGCGTTCACCTATACCCGACGAGAACCGCTGGGTGTGGTGGCCGGGGTGGGCGCCTGGAACTACCCCCTTCAGATCGCCATGTGGAAGCTGGCGCCCGCGCTTGCGGCTGGCAATGCAATGGTGTTCAAGCCCAGCGAGTTGACGCCCTTGTCCACCCTGCGCCTGGCCGAACTGCTGGTCGAGGCTGGCGTACCCGCAGGGTTGTTCAATGTGCTGCAAGGCAATCAGGCCGTGGGCAAGGTGCTCAGCGAGCACCCAGGTATCGCCAAGATTTCGTTCACCGGGAGCGTCGCGACCGGCATGAAAGTGATGGCCAGCGCCGCCGGCACACTGAAGAAGGTCACCATGGAACTGGGTGGCAAATCACCCTTGATCATTCTGCCCGACGCCGATATCGAGCGAGCGGCAGATATTGCGGTAATGGCGAACTTCTTCAGCAGCGGCCAGGTGTGCACCAGTGGTACGCGGGTGTTCGTGCACCGCGCTATCCAGGCCAGGCTGCAGCGCGCAATCCTGAAACGGGTTGAAAATATTGCGATTGGCGACCCCAGTGACCCGCGCACGCGGTTCGGCCCTTTGGTCAGCCAGGCGCACCGCGAAAAAGTGCTGGCCTACATTCAAAGCGGTCGCGACGCCGGCGCGACATTGCTGTGTGGCGGGCACCTGCCGGCAGGGCAGGCGTTCGCGGCAGGCAGTTATTTGCTTCCGACTGTGTTTACGGACTGCAGCGACGACATGCAGATTGTTCAGGAAGAGATATTCGGGCCGGTGATGAGCCTGTTGACCTTCGACAGCGAGCAAGAGGTGATCGGGCGTGCCAATGCCTCGGTACTAGGCCTGGCGGGCGGCGTGGTAACCCAGAACATCTTCCAGGCGCACCGTATCGTGCACGCGCTGGAGACGGGTATCTGCTGGGTCAATACCTGGGGCCAGGTGCCGCCTCAAATGCCCGTTTCCGGCAGCAAGCTGTCCGGTATCGGCCAGGAGAACGGCATCGAGGCACTGTTCGAGCACACGCGGACCAAATCGGTGTTCATTGAACTGGGCAGCTATCAGTCCGTTTTCCCACCCTGCTGATCGTGCAGGGCTGCGCCAGGCACCTTGGCGCAGCCTTCGATCAGGGCAAGCCCTGTGTCGATCAGCACGTTCACAGGGGCCCGGTATTGGCTCAAGGTCCAGTACACGGCAATCTGGTTTATTGCCCCGAGTATGCCCATGCACATGTACAGTTCCGAGGCGACCGGCTTGAAGCCACCGTAGGTGCGGTTGATCGCGGACAACAGGAAGTTGCAGAAGCGCAAGTTGTTCTGCTGGTAGAGGTTGTCGACGCGTTGGCTTACCCCGAGCACTTCGACCAATACGATTTTCGCCACCAGCGGGTCCTGCATGGCCTCGAAAAAAGTGGCGAGGAACTTGCGGCCTGCGTGCTGTTGTACCTGGTCGTGGTCCTGGTAGAGCTGGTTCAGGCGTTGTTCCAGGTCGTCCATGATCGATACGTACACCGCGCACAGCAGCTCTTCCGTGCCCTCGAAGGACTCGTAGAAGTACCGATCGGTGAGTTTCGCCTCGCTGCACAGGTCGCGCACGGTCGTGGCGCGGTAGCCCTGGGTGCCGAACAGCTGCATCCCCGCCTTCATGAAGGCCTCCCGGCGGGCCTTGATGCGCTGCTCTTGGCTGACGCCACGGTAGGAGCGCTCGGCACCCCCGGAGGTTTTGCTCATTGTGGCCACCCTTCTAATAAACTGAATTCCATTGTAGTCAAAATTTTTAAATCACGACAACCGCGGCTCTTTCGCACAGCGCTGTGCCGTTCAGCCACGGAAAAAGGCACTGATTTAAGCAACAAAGCCGCGTACGAAACTGAATGGTCAGCGCCGCTAGACGATTGACAGCAGCCAGCCTTGGACGCATCTTGATGACATGCATCGTCAGATAATTCGAGTTTGGACCTTGCTCTGGTCGCGTCACTCCGGTGCGTAAAAAAACAAAAAGACATCCCAGGAGCAGTACTGATGAAATCTTTCCGTTTTGCTGACCCTTGTGGGTCGAAAAGCAGGGTTGCATGGCTCGGCTTTGCGTCAGCTATCACCTTCACCCAGCCCGCTGCAGCGCTCGAATTTGCCCTCGCCGATGGCGATATCACCGGCACCCTGGATAATACCGTGTCTTTCGGCCAGGTATGGCGAGTTCAAGGCCAGGCGAAAAACAACGATGCGCTCAATGGCAACGACGGCAACCGCAACTTCGATACCGGGCTTGTTTCGCAGGTGTTCAAACTGACCTCGGAGCTTGAGGCCAAGTACCAGAATTATGGGCTGTTCGTTCGCGGGTCGGCGTTCTATGACACGCAGATAATGGATAAACGCAGTGACTACTACAACAACCCGGCGGTGGTAGAGCCTAGCCAGAATTATCCAAAGGATGACAGCTTTACCCGCAGTACCCGACACCTCGCCGGCCGCTCTGCCGACATTCTGGATGCCTACGTATACGGGGCTTGGGACGTGGCCGATCACCCCCTGACGGTGCGTTTCGGCAGGCAGGTGTTCAACTGGGGTGAGTCCTTGTTCTATCGCGGCGTGAGCGTTTCGAACCCCGTGGATGCGGTCAAGTACCGCTTGCCTGGCTCTCAGGTCAAGGAAGTGCTTGTGCCGGTTGAGGCGCTGAGCCTGAATTTCGGCCTGACCGACAACCTGTCCATGGACGCTTACTACCAGTTGAAATGGAAAGAAACGGCGCTTGACCCGGTTGGCAGCTACTACTCCACCACCGATATCTTCGGGCCGGGTGGCAACACTGCGTACGCCCAGGTCCCTGCATTGGTTCCGGCAATGGCAGCGTACGGCATGGCCACCCAGATCCCGGGCGGCCTTGGCCAAGGCCCCTTCAATGCCAGCCGCTACCTCGACCCCGCCACGGGCATCTTCAAGGTCAGCAATGTGCAGTCGGACGACAAGGCTCGGGCCAGCGGGCAATACGGTATCAGCCTGCACTATATTGCCGAGGCCTTGAATGCCACCGACTTCGGCTTCTACTTTGCCAATTACCACACCAAGGAGCCCGTGCAGCAGATCGACACCGGCGCCTACCGTGGCGTCGATCTGACCACGCTTGATTCGCTAATCGGCCCCAGCGCCGCCCGGGCATTGGCAACCCTCGACCTGTCACAGAATGCCAATGTGCGCCGTGAGTATGTCGAGGACGTTCGCATGTACGGCCTCAGCTTCAATACCACGATAAACAATGCGTCGGTTTTCGGTGAAATTTCCTATCGGCCGAATCTGCCGATTGCAATCAGTGCAACCAACGACCTGGTGGGTGACCTTCTCGCGCAAGGCGTGGCCGGTACGTCGGGGCTGTCCGACGCCAACCTCGGCGGCGCTCAGGCGTGTGCCTCGCTGGGCGGTAAGCCGTTCTGCCGGGGCGGGGTCTATTCCAACTACGAGCGTGTCGAGTCGATCAACGCCTCGCTGGGCACCATCTACAACTTTGGCCCGTCGTTGGGCTTCAACTCGTTGGTCGGCATTGCCGAAATCGCGACCCAGTCCTACCACGGCAGCGACTTGAGTTACACCGGGTACAACCCCACCCCGGTAAAGCGCAAGTTCGCCGGCACCCCAGACACCACCGACAACCCCATGACCCGCGAGGCGTACGGCTACACGCTCAGCATGCAGGGCACCTGGACCAACGTATACGCTGGCGTGAACCTCTCGCCGTTCTTCGTCCACACCAACAACTTCAAAGGCAACTCCGACCTGACCGGCAGTTTCATGGAAGGCCGAAAAGGCTACACCTTCGGCATCAAGGCTGATTACCTGAGCCGCTTTGAAGCCGGCCTGCAATACACCCTGTTTACCGGTGCGGGGCAAAGCAACCTGATCCGTGACAGGGACAACGTCAGCATGGACGTGAAGTACTCGTTCTAACGAGGTATTCATTCTTTCAAGCAGGGCTAACCATGAAATACTACGTCAAGCATGCCAAGTGTCTTTCTCTCGTCGTTGGCACCGTTATGCTGTTCGCCTTCGGCGCGGCACACGCCGCTGTGTCTGAACAACAGGCAAGCCGGCTGGGTAAAGACCTTACCCCCCTGGGCGGCGAAACCGCGGGCAACGCCGATGGCAGCATCCCCGCCTGGACCGGCGGCCTGAGCAAACCCCCGGCCGGTTACGTGCCAGGCCAGCATTACGTTGATCCGTACCCGGACGACAAACCGTTGTTCACCATCACCGCGGAAAATGTCGAGCAGTACAAAGGCAAACTGAGCCCCGGGCAGATCGCCCTGCTCAAAGCCTACCCGCAAACCATGTCTTACCCGGTCTATACCACTCGCCGCAGTGCTGCCGAGCCACAGTGGGTGTACGACAACACCCGGCAAAACGCGACCACGGCGGAGCTGGCCGAAGGCGGCAACGGCTTCATCCACGCATTTGGCGGTATCCCGTTCCCGATCCCGCAAAGCGGCGTGGAGGCCCTGTGGAACCATATCGCCCGCTACCGTGGTACCTATGTGGTCCGCAAGCTCTCGGAAGCCACCGTTCAAGCCAATGGGCAGTACAGCCTGGCCACTTATGACCAGGACGTGCTGTTCAAGTACTACGTCAAAGGCGGCAGTTACTCGACGCTGAACAACATCCTCTTCTACTACCTCAGTGCCGCCCGTAGCCCGGCCCGTATGGCGGGTGAGGCGTCGCTGGTGTACGAAACGCTGAACCAGGTGGCGGAGCCACGCATGGCCTGGGGCTACGTGCCAGGGCTGCGGCGGGTGCGTCGCGCCCCTACCATCTCCTACGACACGCCGGACAGCGGTTCCGATGGCCTGATCACCGTTGATGACCGTGATATGTTCAACGGCTCCCCCGATCGCTATGACTGGAAGCTGGTCGGCAAGAAAGAAATCTACATTCCCTACAACAACTATCGAATCGCCAGCCCGCAGTACAAGTACGATGACATCATCAAGCCCGGCCACCTGCTCAGTGCGCCGACCCGCTTCGAGTTGCACCGGGTGTGGGTGGTAGAGGGCACGTTGCGGCCAACGGCGCGGCATATCTACTCGAAACGGGTGTTCTACCTCGACGAAGACAGCTGGCAAATCGCGCTTGCCGACCGCTATGACAGCCACGGCGAACTGTGGCGGGTATCGATAGGCTACATGAGCAACTTCTACAACGTGCCCACCACCTGGACCACCGTCGACGCATTCTATGATTTGCAGGCGCGCCGCTACATGGTTCAGAAGTTGGAAAACGAGGAAAGCAAAACGCTCGACTTCAGCCAGCCAGTGCCCTCCGAAGACCGCTACAAGCCTGCAACCCTGCAGCGCATGGGCAACCGCTGACACGTGCCGCCAGGCGGCTCTGCCCGTGGCGGGCGGTGCCGCAGGGTTTCAGATGCCGGGCTGGCCGTGCCATGCCAGCCCGGCATTCTCGAAAGCTCATTCCGCCCATTCCGGGTCGCCCGTGAACACCACCGTCAACCAGCGGTTCGGCCCTTCACCGCCCACGGCTTCACCAATCTCGTTGCGCCACGCGTCCCATTCATCGATGGTCTTCGCTGCCATGGCCTTGGGTACGATGAAGTACAGCTCGATCTCGCGTGAGCGCCCGACCTTGGCAACATAGGCACGGTAGGATTGCAACCCGTGGCGGGCGACAAAGGCCTTGGCCACTTCGTCCACGTGCAGCTTGAGGTCGCCTGGGGTGACCAGGAAAATGTCCGCCAGGGCCTGGCGCACCACCGCCATCGGCAGCGGCACAATCACCAGGCACACCAGGGCCAGTACCGCCGGGTCGATGTACGGTGATACCCACTCCCATGAGGTTCCCTGAACCGCGTAACCAAAGCAGAAGGCGATCAGCAGCGCAGCGGTGATGCTGGCCGACATCACCCAGCCCTTGACGTCCATGGCCACGAAGTCCGACTTCAGCTGGCGGTTGGCGCGGGCCTCGACCAGGGCGATGGTCACGCAGCAGATCACGGTCACTACCGCGTAGACCATGGCAATGCCGAACTCCAGGTGTCGGCCGCCCTGCAGCAGGCTGCTGACGGCGTTGATCAGGGCATAGACCGCCACGCCGCTGAGCAGGATGCCATTGAGTGCCAGCACCATCGGCTCCAGGTGCCAGAAGCCCATGGTGAAACGCTCGCGCAGCTTGCGCGACATCTGCACGCTGGTGGTATGCGAGGTGATCAGCTTGACCACCACCAGCGACAGGCCGCTCATGCTGGCGTCGACCAGTGAGTAAACGCCATCGAACATGATCGAGAACGACCCGGAGGCCACGCCGAAAGCGATGCCGATGCTGGCGATGAACAGGGTGACGGCGATCGAGGTGCGCAGCAGGCCCTGTTCGCAGGTGATGTCGAAGAACGAGGAGCGGGGGGCGGTTTGCATAAGGTGTGCTCGGTAAAAACGATGATGCTGTGGTGCCTGTGAGGGCCTCTTCGCGGGTAAACCCGCTCCTACAGAGGGGCATGGCTTCAAAGGCCAGTGCGGGTCCCTGTGGGGGCGGGTTTACCCGCGAAGAAGCCCTTACAGATTAGACGCGGAACTGCTCCATGAGCGCTTGTTGCTGGTTGGCCAGCCGGTTCAAGGCCTGGCTGATGCGAGCCGACTCGTCTGCCTGGCCTGCCAGCGATTGGGTAACGTCGCGAATGCCGGCTACGTTGCGGTTCACCTCTTCGGCCACTGCGCTCTGTTCCTCCGCGGCCGAGGCAATCTGCAGGTTCATGTCGCTGATCACCGCCACCGCCTCGCCAATGCGTTGCAGTGCCGGCAGGGCCTGCTCCATGCGTGCGGCACTGGCCTGCGCCTGGCGTTGGCCCTCGTGCATGGCGCCCACGACATCCTGGGTGCCTTGCTGCAAACCTTCGATGACCTGGCGAATTTCCTCCACCGACACCTGCGTGCGCTGTGCCAGCCCGCGCACCTCGTCGGCGACTACGGCAAAGCCACGGCCGGCTTCCCCGGCACGGGCTGCTTCAATGGCCGCATTCAGTGCCAGCAGGTTGGTCTGCTCGGCGATGGTACGGATGACTTCCAGCACCGTGCCGATCTGAGTGCTGCGGCCCTCCAGGGCGCGTGCGTCGGCCATGGCCGTGTCCATGTCCAGTGCCAGCCGGTCGATGCCCTGGCGGGTACTGTCGATCAACTGCAGGCCTTCCTGGCTGGCCTGGTCGGCGGCACGTGCCGCCTGGGCCGCCTGCGCGGCGTTATGGGCGACATCCAGCGCGGTGGCGCTCATTTCATTGGCCGCGGTGGCCACTTGCTCGATTTCACGGTGTTGCTGCTGCATGCCGGCGCTGGTCTGGCTGGCGATGGCTGCCGACTGGTCGGCGGTGCCGCGGGCCTCCTGCAGCGAGCCTTTGACCTGGGCGATGACCGGCTGCAGTTTGTCGAGGAAGCGGTTGAACCACGCGCTGAGCTGGCCCAGTTCGTCCTGGCGGGCGTAGTCCAGGCGGCGGGTAAGGTCGCCTTCGCCGCTGGCGATGTCTTCAAGCCGGGCAGCCACCGCCAGGATCGGGCGGGTTACCCCGCGGGCCGTGAGCCACACCAGCAGCAAGCCCAGCACTGCCGCGCCCAGGCCGATCAGCAGGCTGGTCAGGTTGGCACGCTGGTTGTGCGCATCCAGGCGCTGATTGAGGGCTACCGCGGGCGCCTGCAGCACGCTTTCCGGCACTTCCAGCAATACCTGCCACTGGGCGGCGTCGGGAATGGGCGTGAAGGGGTGCGCAACCCGTAACTGCCCAGCGGCAACTGCAGGCTCAACGGGTTTGCCGAGCATGCTGGCGTCGCGGCTATTGCCTGCCAGCAGGCCGGCCGCGCTGGCGATGCTCACCTGGCCCTGACCCTCGAACAGCTCGCGGCGGCCGTTTGTGCTCAGTTGCTGCAGGTTGTCCAGGCTGATATCCAGGCCGACCACGCCCACCACTTTGCCGTGTTCCAGCAAGGGCAGGGCGATGCTGGTCATCAGTACCTGGCTGCCGTTGACCTCGTCCAGATACGGTTCCAGCAGGCAGGTTGTGCCGGTCTCCAGTGGGCAGGTCAGCCAGCGGTTCTTCGCCGCGCCGTTGCTGCCGATGCTGGCGTCGCCGAGCAGCGCTTCTGGCATGGCTTCGCGCTCCAGGGTGCCCGGGCGCGGCTGTGACCAGTACAGCGAAAAGCGCCCGCTCTCGTTGCTGCCCACCGCGTCCTGGCCGCGGTACTGGCTGTCTTGCTGGTCCAGTGCATCGGGTTGGAACACCAGGTACAGGCCGATCATGTCAGGTTTGCCGGCCAGGCTGGCTCGCGCCTGGCGGGTGAGTTCGGCGCGCAGGTCGTTGCCACCTCGGGCTTGCAGCACTTGCACCAAACGGGCAAAGCCATTGCCGTATTGATAAGCGTCCATGAAGTAGCGCTGAATGCGCAGGGCCTGGGTTTCGGCATGGGCCTCC
>NZ_BCBD01000115.1:0-17482 GCF_001320345.1 Pseudomonas sp. NBRC 111127
CACCCGGCACGTTCATTTCACGCCAGCGGGCACCGGTGGCCAGGATCACAGTCTTGGCCTTGAGCGATGCGCCGCCCGCCAGGCGCACTTCATGCAAGCCGCCGTCGGCGGCCGGAATCAGCGCTTCGCCGCGCTGCAGGTTCATGATGTCGACGTCGTACTGCTTGACGTGCTCTTCGAGTGCAGTCGCCAGTTTTGGCCCTTCGGTTTCCTGCACCGAGATGAAGTTCTCGATGGCCAGGGTGTCGAGTACCTGGCCACCGAAGCGCTCGGCAGCCACGCCGGTACGAATGCCCTTGCGCGCTGCATAGATGGCAGCCGCCGCGCCAGCCGGGCCACCGCCCACAACCAGCACATCGAAAGCGTCCTTGGCGTTGATCTTCTCGGCCTGGCGCGCACCGGCGCTGGTGTCGATCTTGCCGAGGATTTCCTCCAGGCCCATGCGCCCCTGGCCAAACAACTCACCGTTCAGGTAGATGCTCGGTACCGCCATGATCTTGCGCGCTTCCACTTCACCTTGGAACAGCGCGCCGTCGATGGCCACGTGGCGCACGTTGGGGTTGAGCACGGCCATCAGGTTCAAGGCCTGGACCACGTCCGGGCAGTTCTGGCACGACAGCGAGAAATAGGTTTCGAAGGTGAATTCGCCTTCCAATGCCTGGATCTGTTCGATCACTTCGGCACTGGCCTTGGAAGGGTGGCCGCCGACTTGCAGCAGTGCCAGCACCAGCGAGGTGAATTCGTGGCCCATGGGGATGCCGGCGAAGCGCAGGCTGATACCTTTGCCATCGGCGCCAGCACCCGGGCGGCTCAACGAGAACGATGGGCGACGCGCATCGGTGCCGTCCGCGCTGAGGGTAATGAGTGTGGACAAGCTGGCGATCTCCACCAGCAGGTCATGCAATTCACGGGACTTCGCGCCGTCGTCGAGGGAGGCAACGATCTCGATCGGCTGGGTGACCCGCTCCAGGTAGGTTTTCAGTTGCGATTTAAGCGTGGCGTCCAACATACGGGCGATTCCTTCTTCAATACTCGGATACAAAAACGCCCAGGCGAGGTCGCCCGGGCGTTTGACGGGGCGGGAGCTTGTTCAGCTTTGGCGGCTGCCTACCGCCCGCGTTGTTGCGCGCATGGCCTTAGATCTTGCCGACCAGGTCCAGCGATGGCGCCAGGGTGGCTTCGCCTTCTTTCCACTTGGCCGGGCAAACTTCGCCTGGGTGGGCAGCAACGTACTGGGCAGCTTTCACTTTGCGCAGCAGTTCAGCTGCATCGCGGCCTACACCACCGTCGTTCAGTTCCACGATCTTGATCTGGCCTTCCGGGTTGATCACGAAGGTACCGCGATCGGCCAGGCCAGCTTCTTCGATCAGCACGTCGAAGTTGCGCGAGATGACGTGGGTTGGGTCACCGATCAGCGGGTACTGGATCTTGCCGATGGTGTCCGACGTGTCGTGCCAGGCTTTGTGGGTGAAGTGGGTGTCGGTGGACACGCCGTAGATTTCCACGCCCAGCTTCTGGAACTCGGCGTAATTGTCGGCGAGGTCACCCAGCTCGGTCGGGCAAACGAAGGTGAAGTCGGCCGGGTAGAAGAACACGACGGACCACTTGCCTTTCAGGTCGGCTTCGCTGACCTGCACGAACTCGCCTTTGTGGTAGGCGGTAGCGTTGAACGGTTTGACCTGGCTGTTGATGATTGGCATGAGAGACGCTCCTTCATGGGGTTGGAATCAGTTGATGGATAGAATCCTAACTAATCATCCCGCTGAAGGCTCATTGGCAAAGCTCATGCTCGTGATTGGTTTTGGCTATAGTCAGAGGTACTTGATAGAAGACTCGGTTGTAGGAGCGGGCTGCCCCGCCCCTTCGACGTAACGCATAGATCAACGGCTAGCCGTACGCAGGGTGACGAACTCTTCGGCGGCCGTCGGGTGCACGCCGATGGTTTCGTCGAATTGCTGCTTGGTGGCACCGGCCTTCAGGGCAATACCCAGGCCCTGGATGATCTCGCCGGCATCAGGGCCGACCATATGGCAGCCCAGCACCTTGTCGGTGTCGGCATCGACCACCAGCTTCATCAGGGTCTTTTCCTGGATGTCGGTCAGGGTCAGTTTCATGGCGCGGAAGCGGCTTTCGAATATCTGCACCTTGTGCCCTGCCGCCAGCGCCTGTTCTTCCGTCAGCCCCACGGTACCGATTGGCGGCTGGCTGAACACGGCTGTGGGGATGTTCTGGTAGTCCACCGGGCGGTACTGCTCGGGCTTGAACAGGCGCCGTGCCACCGCCATGCCTTCGGCCAGCGCCACCGGGGTCAGTTGCACCCGGCCAATCACGTCACCAATGGCCAGGATCGACGGCGCGGTCGTCTGGTATTGTTCATCGACCCGGATATAGCCACGCTCGTCCAGCTCGACGCCGGTGTTTTCCAGGCCCAGGTTGTCCAGCATCGGGCGTCGGCCGGTGGCATAGAACACGCAGTCGGCCTGCAACTCGCGGCCATCCTTGAGCGTGGCCTTCAGGCTACCGTCTTCAAGCTTGTCGATGCGCTGGATATCGGCATTGAACTGCAGGTCGAGGCCGCGTTTTTCCAGCTCTTCCTTCAGGTGGGTACGTACCGAACCATCGAAACCCCGCAGGAAGAGGTCGCCACGGTACAGCAACGAAGTAGCCGCCCCCAGGCCCTGGAAGATACCGGCGAACTCGACCGCGATGTAGCCACCGCCGACCACCAGCACCCGGCGTGGCAGGCTCTTGAGGTAGAAGGCTTCGTTGGAGGTGATTGCCAGTTCCTTGCCTGGAATGTCCGGCACCTGCGGCCAGCCGCCGGTGGCGATCAGGATGTGCCTGGCACTGTAGCGTTGGCCCTCCACTTCCACTTCATTGGCCCCGGTCAGGCGCGCGTGCCCCTGCAGCAGGGTCACCCCGCTGTTCACCAGCAGGTTACGGTAGATGCCGTTCAGGCGCTCGATCTCACGGTTCTTGTTGGCAATCAGGGTGCCCCAGTCGAAGTGCCCTTCTTCCAGGGACCAGCCGTAACCGGCAGCCTGTTCCAGTTCATCGGCGACATGCGCACCGTAGACCAGCAGCTTTTTCGGCACGCAGCCGACGTTGACACAGGTGCCGCCCAGGTAACGGCTTTCAGCCACTGCCACTTTTGCACCAAAACCAGCGGCGAAGCGCGCAGCGCGCACCCCGCCGGAGCCGGCGCCAATCACGAACAGATCAAAATCGTAGGCCATGTGTTCTCTCTCCTAGCAGGCGACCAGCATAACGCACTGAGGCCGCTTTGCAGCCCTTCGTGGCAGACCCGCCCCCAATCAGGTTGGCGCACACCAGGGGCATGCGCGGTAACTGTAGGAGCGGGCCTGCCCGCGAAGGGCCGCGCGGCGGCCCCAGTCATCGCAATGTTGCTACAAGCAGCGGCTGTATCAGTAAGCCTTGCCAGTCTTGTAGTAGTTCTCGAAGCAGAAGTTGGTCGCGTCGATGTAGCCCTCGGCGCCACCGCAGTCGAAGCGCTTGCCCTTGAACTTGTAGGCGATCACACAGCCGTTCTGCGCCTGTTGCATCAGCGCGTCGGTGATCTGGATTTCGCCGCCCTTGCCTGGCTCGGTGTTCTTGATGATGTCGAAGATATCCGGCGTCAGGATGTAACGGCCAATGATCGCCAGGTTCGACGGCGCATCTTCCGGTGCAGGCTTCTCGACCATGTTGGTAACGCGGAAGATGTCGTCACGGATCATGTCACCGGCGATGACACCGTACTTGTTGGTTTCCTGAGGGTCGACTTCCTGGATGGCGATGATCGAGCAGCGGAACTGGTTGTACAGCTTGACCATCTGGGTCAGCACGCCGTCCCCTTCCGGGTTGACGCACAGGTCGTCCGCCAGCACCACTGCAAACGGCTCGTCGCCGATCAGCGGGCGCCCGGTGAGAATGGCATGGCCCAGGCCTTTCATTTCGGTCTGGCGGGTGTACGAGAACGAGCACTCGTCCAGCAGGCGGCGGATACCGACCAGGTATTTCTCCTTGTCGGTGCCCTTGATCTGGTTTTCCAGCTCGTAGCTGATGTCGAAGTGGTCTTCCAGGGCGCGCTTGCCGCGGCCGGTCACGATGGAGATTTCGCTCAGGCCGGCATCCAATGCCTCTTCAACGCCATACTGGATCAGTGGCTTGTTGACCACCGGCAGCATTTCCTTGGGCATGGCTTTGGTAGCAGGCAGGAAGCGCGTACCGTAGCCGGCTGCCGGGAACAAGCATTTCTTGATCATATACGTCCTTACAAAAGGCTAGGCCTGTGGAATTCGGCGCAGTCTAATCAGGCGGCAGAAACCTTACAATGCCTGACCTGCGGCCGACCGATGGGTAGATAGAGATAAGCAAGTGTAGATAGTTCCGAGGGATCGCAAATATCGCCATCAGACATGCAAGTGAAATGCCACAGCTCACGCATGCCTGTGGTGGCCTCCTGGCGAGCAAACCTTCTGCCACAACCACCGTTGCAGGCCAGGTTTACCCGCCAAGCGTTCGCTACAGGCACCCGTCAGCTACCGGTCCCCTGCCCGACCAGCACGCCATCGACCTTCTGCCCATACAGGTTCACGCCGTCATTGGCATGGAATTTCACCCGCGTCTTCTCGACAGAGCCTTCTACCAGGCGGGGATCCTGCGGCCGTTCATGCCGGTTGATCCATGCCGCAACATCCCAGGCCTGCTGGTCGCTCAGGCTGCCCGGCTTGCCCAGTGGCATGTTGTACTTGATGAAGGATGCCGCCGTGTTGATACGGTGCATACCGGCGCCCCAGTTGTAGCTGTCCTTGCCCCACAGCGGCGGCATCACATATTCGCCCGCCACTTTCTGCCCTTCACCGTTGTCACCATGGCAAATCGCGCATTGCTCGCGGTACACCTGCTGGCCACGCGTGAAGTCGTACCCGCCTGCAGGCTGCGCGACTTCCGGGTAACCGCGCCCGGCAATTTCGACGCCGGTCGGCGCCTTGGTCGACAGCCAGTACGCGTACACCGACAGCGCCGTCATCTGCGGGCTGTCCGCGGCCGGCGGCTTGCCATTCATGCTGAACTGGAAGCAGCCCTGGATGCGCTCGGCAAAGGTGTTGACCTTGTCGTTTTTCTTACGATAGGCGGGGTACATGGGGTACGCGCCCCACAGTGGCGCCGAATGGGCCATACGCCCCTGGTCGAGGTGGCAGTTGCTGCAGTTCATGCCGTTGCCCACCGCCTCGGGCATCAGCCGGCGGGTATCGACGAACAAGGCATGGCCTTCACGCACCATCTTGCCGAAGGCATTGTTTGGCAGTTCGCCTTCCGCCGGGGGCGTGAATTGCGGCGCGGTCTGCTTGCCTGGGACCTTAAGCTGCGACTGGTCTTCCATGGCAATAGGCGCGGCTTGGGCACTGCCCAGAGCGAGCAGCAACAGAGCGGGGATCAGCGGTTTCATGGTTTGACCTCCTGGCTGGCGGGGCGGGCGAAGAACTCGGCAACAGCCTTGATCTCGTCATCGGTCATGGCCTTGGCCACGCCGACCATCAGCTGGTTCGGGTCATTGCTGCGGCTGCCGTCGCGCCAGGCATTGAGCTGCGCCACCAGGTAACTGGCAGGTTGCCCGGCCAAAGGCGGGAAGTGTTCGCCAACGCCACCGCCACCCGGACCGTGGCATTGCACGCAACCAGGGATATGCCGGTTCCAGTCGCCGTACAGGGCCAGGCGAGTGGTAGGGTCACCGGCAATCTGCTGGCGGCGCCCATCGACGACCTCGACTGCCGGCAGGCTGGCCAGGTAGCTGCTGACGGCGGTGATTTCCTCTTCGCTCAGGGCCTTGGCCAACGGCTCCATCACCGCCTGCTTGCGGCTGCCACTGCGCCAATCATGCAATTGCTTGCTGAGGTAAGCAGCCGGCAGGCCGGCCAGCCGCGGAAAGCCCGCCGCAGCGATGCCCTTGGCGTCCGGGCCATGGCAACCCAGGCAGGCCAGGGCGGCGGGGTTGGCCCCGCCCTGGGTGAAAATTTTCTGGCCATCGGCGGCATGCGCCCCGGGCCAGGCCAGGATCAGCAGGCTGCCGATCACGACGCGACTCAACGGTGTCATCACGAATCTCCATTTCTTTTGTTATAAGCTTAGGCTTAAAAAACATAAGCAAATGGATACTAGCCCCGTCGGGGAAATCGCAACAACGTCAGGCCGGACGATCTGATGGCCAATAGCCCATTAACCGCCCTTTACTTGCCTCAGATCAACTCCCCGAGATGCAGTGGGTAGCTGCCGTGCGCACATCGCCCAGGCGCAGCGGGAAGTTGCTCAGCCGCTCATGCAGCTTGATGCTGCTGCCGCCGCCACGCTCATCGATATCCAGCAGGGCGGCCGGGCCAGCACCTGCTGTCAGCTTCTGCGGCACCGTCAGGCGCAGGCCGTCACCGCGCCGCTCTTCCACCAGTGGGTCACGGCTGTCGGCAAGCTGCGCCTTGACGCAATCGGCATACTCGCGGGGCGTCTTGCCAGAAATCACATCCAGGGTCGCATGCGATTGCTCCAGCTCGGAAACACTGACACAGCCACCCAGTGCCAGTGTCAACGCGGCCACCATCCACTTCATTTGTCATACCTCAACTTGTACGAACCCCGTTCGACCACCGTCAGGCAGTTTTGCTCCGTGCTTTGGCAGAATTATCCAAGCCCGGCGAACAGCGCGGCAGTATAACGGCACATCGTGGTATCTTTTGCCTTTGCTGAACCAAACCTTGCGGAGCATCACATGAAATTCGTACACCAGCGCGAGCACCTCAATGAGGACGACATCGTCGTCATTGAGTGTTCCCAGCGCTGCAATATCCGCCTGATGAACGACGCCAACTTCCGCAGCTTCAAGAACGGCGGCCGTCATACCTACCACGGCGGCCACTTCGAGAAGTTTCCGGCGAAGATCACCGTGCCCAGCACCGGGTTCTGGAATATCACCATCGATACTGTGACCACCCGCCCGATCTCGGTTACCCGCAAGCCCACCCTCACCCACAAGATCAAGATCATCCGTCGCTCGTCGTCGAAACTCAGATAAGGCCACCATGACCCAGACCATCAAGTACGTGATCAAATACAAACTCGACGGCCAGCGTCGCTGGGACTTCGCGCTGATGCCCGACGCCTCGCAGGCGCAAGCCCTCGAAGCCTTGCGCAAAATCCATGGTGAAGACGCCGACAAGATCAGCGACATTCAGGTCAGCAAGGCCCTGTAGTACTAGCCGCCGCACCGTTCGCCCAGCGCAAGGAGACCTCGCATGCGCCACTGGCCCGACCGCCGCATCCTCGACCTGCTGGGCATCGAGTTGCCCATTCTGCAGGCCCCCATGGCGGGGGCAACCGGCTCGGCCATGGCCATTGCGGTGGGCTCGGCCGGCGGCCTGGGCGCCCTGCCCTGCGCCATGCTCAACGGTGAGCAGGTGCGCGCCGAAATTGCTGCATTCCGCGCCGGCTGCCCGGGGCGCCCATTGAACCTGAACTTTTTCTGCCACCAGCCACCCGCGCCCGACGCCGAGCGCGACGCGCGCTGGAAGCAGGCGCTCGCCCCCTACTACAGCGAAGTGGGGGCGGATTTCGCGGCGCCCACCCCGATCTCGAACCGTGCGCCTTTCGATGAGGCGAGTTGCCAACTGGTCGAACAACTGCGGCCGGAAGTGGTGAGCTTCCACTTTGGCTTGCCCCAGGCCGACCTGCTGCAACGGGTACAGGCCAGCGGTGCCAAGGTGCTCTGCACCGCCACTACCGTGCAAGAGGCCGTCTGGCTGGAGCGCAACGGCTGTGACGCCATCATCGCCATGGGTTATGAAGCCGGCGGCCATCGCGGCATGTTTCTCAGCGACGCCATCACCAGCCAGATCGGCACCTTTGCCCTGGTACCGCAGGTGGCCGACGCGGTCCGCGTGCCGGTCATCGCCGCCGGTGGCATCGCTGACGATCGCGGCCTGGTGGCGGCCTTGGCCCTGGGCGCATCTGCCGTGCAGATCGGCACGGCGTACCTGTTCTGCCCCGAGGCCAAGGTTTCGCCAGCACATCGGCAGGCGCTGGACAGTGCGCCTGCCAGTGACACGGCGCTGACCAACCTGTTTACCGGCCGCCCGGCCCGCGGCATCAACAACCGTATCATGCGCGAGCTGGGGCCGATGAGCGCGCTGGCACCAGCGTTTCCGCTGGCGGGCGGGGCATTGATGCCGTTAAGGGCAATCACCGAGCCGCAGGGCAACAGCGACTTCAGCAACTTGTGGTCAGGGCAGGCGTTGCGGTTGGGGCGGCCTATGCCGGCCGAGGCGCTGACCCGGGAGATCGCGGCCAAGGCACTGGCCAGGGTTGCCAGGTAGCCCGCGCCTGCGCGGCCTGCGGCAACCTTTCGTTAGCCCGCAATCACACCATCCTTGCGAATGCACCCAGCAGCCCTTCCCGGCAACTGGCCTATCGCTATATAGTTGTGAATATAACGATACCCCAAGGAGCTGCCTGCATGCGTATCCGCCCGTCTCACCTGGCCTTCACTGCCATGGCCAGTCTGTTTGCCTTCAACACCGCCTGGGCCGACGAGGTTCAAGTGGCCGTCGCGGCGAACTTCACGGCGCCCATCCAGGCCATTGCCAAGGACTTCGAACACGACACTGGCCATACACTGGTCGCGGCTTACGGCGCCACGGGGCAGTTTTACGCCCAGATAAAGAACGGCGCGCCCTTCGAGGTGTTCCTTGCCGCCGATGACACAACCCCGAAAAAGCTCGAGGAAGAAAAGCAGATCGTCCCCGGTTCGCGCTTCACCTACGCCATCGGCACCCTGGCGCTGTGGTCGGCGAAAGAAGGCTACGTCGACGCCAAGGGCGAGGTGCTGAAACAAAACGCATTCAGCCACCTGGCCATCGCCAACCCCAAGGCCGCGCCATACGGCCTGGCCGCCACCCAGGTACTGGACAAACTGCAGCTTACCGCGGCCACCAAAGGCAAGATCGTCGAAGGCCAGAACATCACCCAGGCTTTCCAGTTCGTCTCCACCGGCAATGCCGAACTGGGTTTTGTCGCGCTGTCACAAATCTTCAAGGACGGTAAAGTGACCCAAGGCTCGGCCTGGATCGTACCGGCCAACCTGCACGACCCGATCCGCCAGGACGCCGTACTGCTCGACAAAGGCAAGGACAATGCTGCCGCCAAGGCCCTGATCGAATACCTGAAGGGGCCAAAGGCCGCCGCCCTGATCAAGTCCTACGGTTATGAAATCTGATGCCGCTGGATGCCAGTGACCTGGGTGCCATCTGGCTGACCGTCAAACTGGCCAGCCTGACCACGGTGATCCTGCTGATCATCGGCACGCCGGTCGCCTGGTGGCTGGCACGCACGCGCTCCTGGCTACGCGGGCCGGTGGGCGCGGTGGTGGCGCTGCCGCTGGTGCTGCCACCGACCGTCATCGGCTTCTACCTGCTGATCGCCCTCGGCCCCCACGGCTGGCTCGGCCAGGCCACCCAGGCCATGGGCCTGGGCACCGTGGTGTTCAGCTTCACCGGCCTGGTCATTGGTTCGACCGTCTATTCCATGCCCTTCGTGGTCCAGCCGTTGCAGAACGCCTTTGCCGCCATCGGCCAGCGCCCGCTGGAGGTCGCGGCCACCTTGCGCGCCAGCCCGTGGGACTGTTTCCTCCATGTGGTGCTGCCGCTGGCGCGCCCCGGTTTCGTCACCGCCAGCATTCTCGGTTTCGCCCACACCGTGGGTGAATTCGGTGTGGTGCTGATGATCGGTGGCAACATCCCCGACAAGACGCGCGTGGTTTCGGTACAGATCTTCGATCACGTCGAGGCCATGGAATATTCACAAGCACATTGGCTGGCCGGCGCCATGCTGGTGTTCTCGTTCCTGGTGCTGCTGTTGCTGTACACCGGGCGCCGCAGTAAAGCCGGCTGGAGCTGATATGACTGCATCGATAGTGGCGCGCCTGAACCTGCCACGTGACGACTTTACCCTGGACGTAGACCTGCGCCTGCCCGGCCGCGGCATCAGCGCCCTGTTCGGCCAGTCCGGCTCTGGCAAGACCACTTGCCTGCGCTGCCTGGCGGGGCTGGAGCGGGCTGCCAACGCCTATGTCGAGGTCAACGGCGAGGTCTGGCAGGACAGCAGCCGTGGTTATTTCCGCCCTCCCCACCTACGCCCGGTGGGCTACGTATTCCAGGAGGCCAGCCTGTTCCCGCACCTGTCGGTGCGCGCCAACCTGGAATTCGGCTGGCGCCGCCTGGCGGCCGCCGAACGCAAAGTCAGCCTGAGCCAGGCCAGCGAGCTGTTGGGTATCGGCCATTTGCTGGATCGCCGCCCCGCGACCCTGTCGGGTGGTGAGGCGCAGCGGGTTGGCATCGCTCGCGCCCTGCTCAGCAGCCCGCAGCTGCTATTGATGGATGAGCCGCTGGCCGCCCTCGACGGCCCACGCAAGCGCGAGATACTGCCGTACCTGGAACGCCTGCACGGTGAGCTGGACATCCCGCTGGTGTATGTCAGCCACGCACAAGATGAGGTGGCACGCCTGGCCGACCACCTGGTGCTGCTGGAACACGGCCGAGCCGTGGCCAGCGGCCCCATTGGCGAAACCCTTGCCCGCCTCGACCTGTCGCTGGCCCAGGACGACGACGCCGGCGTGGTGTTCGAAGGCCGGGTGGTGGGGAACGACCCGCACTATGACCTGCTCGACCTGCGCCTGCCCGGCGAACATGGGCCGTTGCTACGTATCGCCCATGCTGCCCAGGCCATGGGCACCACCTTGCGGGTCAAAGTGCAGGCGCGTGACGTAAGCCTGGCACTGACAGCTGACAGCACCTCGAGCATCCTCAACCGTTTGCCGGTACAGGTGCGCGAAACCCGCCCCGCGGCCAACCCGGCGCATGTACTGGTCAGCCTGGACGCTGGCGGCAACCTGCTGCTCGCGCGCATTACCCGGTTTTCGGCAGAGCAGCTCGCCCTGCACGCAGGGCAGGTCGTGTACGCCCAGATCAAATCGGTGGCGCTACTGGGCTGAGCATACCTGACACGCGTGTTGTCCATTGATCAGTGATCTGATCGAGGCCAAACACCATGCTCGACTGCCCTCTGCCGCGCAGTTTGCACTATGTCGAAGACAGCCAGCCAGGCCTGACCCGGCGCCGTTGGCGCGACCGCTTCATCTACCTGGACGCCGATGGCGAACGGGTCCGCGACAAGGACACCCTGGCGCGCATTGCCGCCCTGGTGATCCCACCGGCCTACACCGACGTGTGGATCTGTGCCGACCCCCAGGGCCACCTGCAGGCCACCGGCCGTGATGCGCGTGGCCGCAAGCAGTACCGCTACCATGTGCAATGGCGCGAACTGCGCGACCAGCATAAGTACGGCCGCATGCTGGCCTTCGCCCAGGTTTTGCCGAAACTGCGCGCACAACTGGAAACCTACCTGGCACGCCCAGGGCTGGACCGGGAAAAGGTCATGGCACTGGTGGTGAGCCTGCTGGACCACACGCTGATCCGCATTGGCAACCAGCGCTACCTGCGCGACAACCAGTCGTACGGCCTGACCACCCTGCGCAACCGCCACGTAGAAGTCAAAGGCAGCAGCATTCGCTTCCAGTTCCGCGGCAAGCGCGGTGTCGAGCACAACGTCACCCTCAATGACCGGCGCCTGGCCAACCTGCTCAAGCGCTGCATGGAACTGCCCGGGCAGGCACTGTTCCAGTACCTGGATGCCGACGGCCAGCGCCATAGCGTCGGCTCGGCCGAGGTCAACCAGTTCCTGCAGCAACTCACAGGTGCCGACTTCACCGCCAAGGACTACCGCACCTGGGCTGGCAGCAGCCTGGCGCTGGACCTGCTCAGGCCTTTGGCCTGGGAACCGGAGGCCGAGGCCAAACGCCAGGTGGCCGCCATCGTTCGCCAGGTGGCCACGCGCCTGGGCAATACCCCGGCGGTCTGCCGCCGCTGCTACATACACCCCGCCGTACTCGAACACTACGCCCTGGGCCGCCTGGCGGATTTGCCAAAGCACCGCATACGCAAAGGCCTGGACCCTGAAGAGGTAGCTTTGCTGGTATTTCTTCAAGCCCTAGAGGAACAGGACGGTCATTAAGCCTGTCTATTTAATCCATGATGCGAAGAAATTTCCCATTGGCCGCCAACGGCCCTATTCTTGCCACCGAGCACCTTGGCCGACAAATCGCTGACGGTTTGCTTTGGCACCTGCAAGTGAAGGTACGCAACAGAATTTTTCTGTCGGGGAATTACTATCCGCCGAAAGCGTCTTTAATGAGAAGGAACAGGGACCCGCTCCCGCCGCCGCGGCAGTTAGCCATGCGGACTTTATTATCACCAAGGAGAACTACATGCTGATACTCACCCGTAAGGTTGGCGAAAGTATCGTCATCAATGATGACATCAAAGTCACCATTCTGGGCGTCAAAGGGATGCAGGTGAGGATCGGTATCGATGCACCGAAAGATGTACAGGTCCATCGGGAAGAGATCTTCAAGCGCATCCAGGCAGGCAGCCCAGCCCCGGAAAAGCACGACGATTCACAGTGAATCCCGGCTGACCAAGCGCATGGATGCGCTCGGCCGCAGGCTTCACGTTGCCAGTAGCTGACGCACCTTCGCAATCATCTTGTCCATGTCGAATGGCTTGTCGAAAATAGCGTCGACCAGGGTAGGACAGACCTGGTTGGCCTGTGCGCCACTCATGAGAATGACTGGTACCTCGCGCAGCGCCGAGCAGTCACGCATGGCGCGCACCAGCTCCTCGCCATTGAGCACCGGCATCATGTAGTCGGTGATCACCAACTGCACGCTCTCGGCCCCAAGCATTTCCAGCGCCTTCTTGCCGTTGATGGCCTTTTTCACCTCGTAACCTTCATCCTCCAGGGCGAAGCCCAGGATATCGGCGATCAGGTATTCGTCATCGACGATCAGAATGGTGTTCATTGCCCCGCCTGTCACCCGCCGTCCTGCGGCACCGGCGTACCCGAAAGCACCCCGCTGTTGCCGGCGAATGCCTTGTGTAGCGTTATGCCCTGGGGCCCGATCAGCAGCTCGTGCAAGGCCGGGTCATGGTGGCTGTCACGCACCTTGAGGATCGACAGCATACGCCGCAGCTGCGAGTCCAGTTCCACAAAGCGCATCAGCATCAGGTTGTCGACGATGCTCGACAGGTCCGGCGCCGGTGCGCTGATCTCGGCGCCGAAAATATCGCGCATTTCCCAGGTCAGCATCACGCTGACGCCGCGCGCGCGCAGCTCACCGGTCAACGCGCGAAAGAACGCATTGAGGCGGGCCGGGTCGCTGGCCAGGCGGCTGAATGCCCCCAGGCTGTCGATCACCACGCGCTTGCTGCCCAGTGTGGCGACCCGCTCCAGCAGCCGCGCGCCCACTTGGTCGAGCAACCCCTCTGTGGTGGGTTGCCAACACAATTGCAAACTGCCGCTTTGCTCCATCGCGGCAAAGTCGTACCCCAGCGATGCGGCCTTGCTGCGCAAGCGCTCGGGCGTTTCATAGAAGCCGAAATGCAAGCCTGGCGCTTGCGCGGTACTGGCGCCAAGAAATGCCAGGCACAACGAGCTCTTGCCAATACCGGACGGGCCGATCAACAAGCTGACCGAACCGTTCGCCAGCCCGCCGCCGAGCATTTCATCGAACGTGGGTACCCCGCTGGTGACGCGCCCCACATTGCCGCCGGCGACCTGGCTGGGTTGGCTGAACAGCGCTTCCAGGCGCGGAAACACGTGCATGCCGGCTTCGTCGATCAGGCACTCGTGGCGCCCCGACAACGCCCCACTGCCGCGGGTTTTGCGTAACTGGACATGGCGCACGGCACGGCTGCCCAGTAACTGCTCACCCAGCTCGATGACCCCATCGACCATGGTGTGCTCAGGGCTCCCCTCCTCCAGCCGGGCGCTGGTCAGCAGCAACACGGTACAACCCGCGAACGCCGCGTGGCCTTGCAGTTCGGAGACGAACTTCTTGGTGTCGAGCGTGGTGTGTGCACGGGCGCGGGCATTGAGCACGCCGTCGACGATCAGCAGGCTGGCCTTTTGCCGGGTGATTTCCTGGCGCAGCAAGCGCACCACAGCCTCCAGCCCTTCCTGCTCCAGGGTGTCGAAAGCGCTGACGAACTGGATCTGGTCACCAATCAACCCCGGGTCGAAGAACGCGAGCGTCGACAGGTACTGGAACAAGCGTTCATGTGACTCGCTGAGCAAGGTAGCCACCAGCACCCGACCACCGTCACGCACGTGGTTATGGGCCAGCTGGTTGGCAAGAATGGTCTTGCCGGCACCCGGTGGCCCTTGAACGATGTAGGAGGCGCCAGCCACCAGGCCACCCCTGAGCAACGCATCGAGCCCGTCGATGCCCGTTATCAGCCGCCTGAGTGCCTGTGCCATGTTGTCTACCTGTCGAGTGGGCTGAGTGCCTGATTCTGATACATTGGCAGATAAAGTTGCATGCAAGTTCCACGACCCGGCGCGCTATCGACACAAATAGCGCCACCGCTCTGCCTGGCGAAGCCGTACACCTGGCTAAGGCCCAGGCCAGTACCCTTGCCAAAGGGCTTGGTGGTGAAAAATGGCTCGAAGATGCGTGGCAGCACTTCGGGCGCGATACCCTCGCCACTGTCCTCCACCCCAAAGCACACAAAGCGGCCGTGCAGCCCTTCTACCTCGCCGGCCAACTCGACCAGCTCCACCCTCAGGTCGATATGGCCATTGCCGGTGATGGCGTCGCGGGCATTGAACAACAGGTTGAGCAAGACCATTTGCAACTGCCCGGCATCGACTTCGATCAGCGGCAGGTCCGGTTGCAGCACCACCGCCAGCGTGATCGCACTGGGTAACGCATGCTCCAGCAGGCCACGGGTGGCGGCAACCAGGGCAGCCGGTGCAACACTGGCCACATCGAGCTGGCGGTGGCGGGCGAAGCTGAGCAATTGCTGAGTCAGCTCGGTGCCGCGCTGCCCGGCATCGATGATGTGCTGCAGCATGCGCTGCGCCCGCACCGGGTCTTGGGTAGTCTGCGCCAGGCGTGCCGAGCTGAGAATGATGGTCAGCATGTTGTTGAAGTCGTGCGCCAGGCCACCGGTCAACTGGCCAAGCGCCTCAAGCTTCTGCGCCTGGAACAGCTGGGCGCGCATGGCATCCAGTTGCATGGCAGACTCACGACGGTCGGTAATGTCACGGGTGACCTTGGCAAGGCCGACGATCTGGCCGTCTTCGTCGCGAATCACATCCAGTGCGGCCAACGCCCAGAACTGCGTGCCATCCTTGCGTACCCGCCAGCCTTCATCCTGTGCCACACCCTGCTCGAGCGCCTGGCGCAGCAGGCACTCAGGGCGGCCGTCAGCGCAGTCCTGCGGGGTAAAAAACAGCGAAAAGTGCCGGCCGACCACTTCGTCGGCGCGGTAACCCTTGATCCGTTGCGCGCCTGCATTCCACGACACCACATGCCCAGAAGGGTCGAGCATGTAGATGGCATAGTCCACCACCGACTGAACCAGCTGTTCATAACGGTGGGCGGGCATGTCGGGGTGGTCGATGCTATCAGCTGAAACCATGCATACTCCACTGGCACAGCAGGAAGGACAAAATGAACGTAACCCGGTGTGCCCAGCCTTGAGCCATCCCTTGACACTCTTGAATCCAACCAATCGGTAACAGTGGCTTAATGACTGCAACGTGTCAATTGCCCATTACAACTGCCCTCTCATCTGTAGATCATAGGTGCTGCGGTTGACTCAACTATAACAATGGGTTATAAAGCGCGCTTGATTGCAAAGCCCTTCTGCTTAGAAGCGAGCCGGTCGTTCACGACCCCTTCAAGCGTGCGAGTGTGGTGGAATTGGTATACACAGCAGACTTAAAATCTGTCGGCGTGAGCCTTGCGGGTTCGAGTCCCGCCACTCGCACCAAATTCCCCTGAAAAGGCGCCTGCATGGCGCCTTTTTAGCGTCTGGCAGCAATGTTTTGCGCAGCTGCTAAAGTGGAGCATACATTCGTCCACTGGAACGCCGCCATGCGCTACTCCCTATTCGATGGTCAACGCGACATCATCATCCTGCTTGCCCGCGTGCTGTTGATGATCCTGTTCGTCTTGTCAGGCTGGGCCAAGCTGACCGGTTTCGACGGGACCGTCGCCTATATGACCTCCCTGGGTGCCCCCGCCCCGATGCTGGCGGCGGCAATTGCGGTACTGATGGAGTTCGTGGTCGCCATCCTGCTGATCGTTGGCTTCTATACCCGGCCACTGGCAGCGCTGTTCGCGCTGTTCGTGCTGGGCACCGCGCTGATCGGCCACCCTTTCTGGAACATGGTCGACCCCGAACGCAGTGCCAACATGACCCAGTTCCTGAAGAACATGGCCATTATGGGTGGCCTGCTGCTATTGGCCGTGAGCGGCCCTGGGCGCTTCTCCGTAGACGGGCGCTGAGTCAGTCGTCGCAGTCATCGAACCACGCCGGGTGCTCGAGCCGCTCTTCATCAAGGTCATCGAAGTCACCCGGCGTTTCGTCTTCCTCCAGCTCATCTTCGGCGCCCTGGGCGTCCGCCTCGTGTTCCACGTCGTCGCCATAGAGGAATTCGTGATCGAGCAGATGATCGTGCTCCGGCTCGTGAAGGTCGTCTTGGTCGCGCATGCTGGCTCCTGAAGTGTTGGCAGGCCTGTATAGGCCGATCGAGGTGCCGGGTCAATGGGGGCTATTAATGCACCGTTAATGCCACCAGCCCAATCTGCAGGCTCTCCCTTCAAACGTTGCTTGCCCGCCTTCATGGCGGGCTTTTTTCTCGGTGCGCCAATGACTCCGCCCCAAATGACAGGCTGATCACCTGCGCTTCACGAAATACCGACATCTGCTTGCGCACACTGACCCCGCTCCGTACGTTCTTGCAGCCCGCCGCACATTTGCCGCGGGCTTTTCTTTGTTCGACAGCCTGTGGCTGCTCACCCTCATGATCTGGAGCAGTTTTCCCCTCGCGCGCAAGGTCTATGCTGATCCGGCCATCACTCAAGCTCATTCGGATAGACACGGAGGCTCCTATGAAAGCTGCTGTTGTTGCGCCAGGCCGTCGCGTGGACGTTGTCGAGAAAACCCTGCGCCCACTGGAACACGGCGAAGCGCTGCTGAAGATGCAATGCTGCGGGGTATGCCATACCGACCTGCATGTCAAAAATGGCGACTTCGGTGACAAGACCGGTGTCGTGCTGGGTCACGAAGGCATTGGAGTGGTTCAGGAGGTAGGCCCCGGTGTCACTTCGCTCAAGCCCGGCGACCGCGCCAGCGTTGCCTGGTTTTACCAGGGCTGTGGGCACTGCGAATACTGCACCAGTGGCAACGAAACACTGTGCCGCGAAGTGAAGAATTCCGGCTACACCGTCGACGGCGGCATGGCCGAGGCCTGTATCGTCAAGGCCGACTACTCGGTCAAGGTGCCTGATGGCCTCGACTCTGCAGCGGCC